>JAZHDH010000063.1:0-6038 GCA_036584335.1 Pseudodesulfovibrio sp.
CTATGAGGACGTTGGTGTCGAGGACAAAGTGCTTCTGGGCCATAATCCCCCGTCCATTGCGGTTGCTCGTTGATTCCCTGGGCATCTACCGATCACTCGGCCCGGTTCTTCGGCCCGAGGCCGGGAATCAGCCAATCAAGTGCATAGGCTCCTCCATATTCTTTTACTCCCCTAGCAGCGAGGATGAACAGTTTTCGAGAAAATGTCTAGAGCCATCTTGCGCCAATGGGCCGGCCCGGTCATGGCGGGAGTGTTACGAATTGCGCGCCGGGAGCATGCCGCCCTTCAATCCCTCAAAAAGCAAGGGGCGGCCGAAAGCACTGAACACGCCCTTGTCTTGGGATCGGCAAGGCGTGGCCGCTCCTGTCACAAAGGCCCTGTCGGCCAGCCGAGTTGCTTTTGCCGTACCCGCCTACTCCTGCCCTTCCGCGAACAGTTCATCATACAGGCGCGCGCAGTGATGCTTAAGGTCAACAGCCAGCGCGTCGCTGAGGAGGATGCGCGCAAAGTCCACCTGGAGGCATACGGATGTGTAAACAAGGTAGCATTCCAGGGCCGATACCGGCTTCACGCCTGAGAAGATCGCCTGCAACCATCCCATCTCCCGGTCAAGGTCGGGCGGAATGGGCTTCCATGCCGGGATGAGGACAAGGACGGTCTTGATGCCTCCAGCCCGCAGGGCGAAGATCTTTTTCTGGAGCCGCGGCAAGAGATCGCGGCCCAATTGAACCGCCATGACCGTCGCATTGCCTTCGGCCAGATTTTCCTGCACGACAAACTGAGATCGTGTCGCCGCAGGCGGCTCCGCATCCGCCTTCAGGCTGCATTGCAGCCCGCATTGCGAGAGCAGGGGGGCCATGACGGCATGGTGCCGTTCGGGCATGTACAAGGTCTGCACCCGGAAAGGCGCGGTCAGCCGCACGGTGATGGCGCCGCTTTCGCGATCCAGGTTTATCGGCCTCATGTCTCTGAACTCCACCGACGGCAGCCCGGAGGGGATAAGCGCAAGGGGCGCAAACCCGATTTTTGCCCCCGCCTTTTGAGACCCCGTGTGCGTTGTCACCACGCTGGCGTAACAGACATCCACATCCATGCCGCCGCTGGCGAGGAACCTGTCCACTTCGTTGATCAGATGGATGATCGCCCGTGACCGGCGGAAGGAGCGCCTGACCATCAGCGAGCAGGAATAGGCGCAGCGCGGTGTCTGCGCAGAAAGGATCAAAGAGGAATTGCCAACGACGACGCCGTCCGCTTCGACGACGATGGACACGATGCCGCCATTTTCAAGAGCCTGCCGGAGTTTGGGCTCGTAGTAGAACTCCTCGCTCGGATACGTGTAGCGGTAGGTGTCGTAGACCAGGTCCACAAGATCCGCCGCGTCGTCGGGGGTGGCGATGCGGGTGCTGAAGGTGACTTTCCGATCAGGCTGCGCGCTTTGATCTTTGGCCGAAGGCTTCGGCGTAAAAGAAGGTTCGGCCAACCGCTTATGCATAACCGCCCGCCATCCGTCAAAGCCCTGATTCGTGAAGGTGAAATCATCCACCGCGCCGCGCGCCAGGAAATACCACAAGCCATCCATCTGCGACTCCTCCGGGGCCTGAGGGACGTAGAGTGGGATTCTGCTCAAATGAACGGGCGGGCCTGCGTTGGCGATGACGATTTCGACAAGGCCGCCTGGCAACAGCATGAAATCGGTGCTGATTTGTTCCAACCTCTCGGCTTCCGGGTATGAATTGATCAAATACGTCAGCGTTTCCTCGCAGGACAAGCGCAAGGCGTCCGATTCCTTCCGGCTCGCCCCCGCCAGCCCGGAGAGCCCTGTCACCCAGCCCAATGCGGACTCAACAAACTGAAGGTCGTAAGGGATTTTCACGCTCAAAGAAAACATGGGCGCGGAATCTGCCAGAGAACCGTCTTCCATCACCTTGACCTCCTTCACAACGGTTTGCCTTGGCGACGGGCCTTGTTGCCCGACTCTGCACCAACGCGCAACACAACCCACACCAGCGGCGGCCAACCTATGGCAAGCATGCCTGGAATTCAAGAGATTGAGGCAAATGCCTGCCCGTCGGCAGGCATTGCAGGCGATCGGGGCCGTCGGCAACCCGGATTCAGGACAGACGCCCCGCCACCAGCCCGGCGGGGTCCCGGGCGGCCAGGGCGCGGGCGAAGAACGGTTCCTGCCCGGCCTTGCGCGCCAGGCTGCGGGCCAGGCGCAGCTCCTCCAGGCCGCTGTCGAGCCGGAAGGACTGGAGGTCGGCCAGGCCGATCTCCAGCGCCAGCCGCCAGTCGTCGCGCTCGTGCAGGGTCAGGATGGACAGGAATCCCACCCGCGCCTGTTCCAGCCCGGCCACGGGCCGCAGCAGCTCGTCCAGCCGGCGCAGGGTCGGGAGATGCTCGGGCTCGCGGTGCAGCAGGAGCAGCAGGCATTCGCAGGCCGAACCCGGGAGGTGGATGCCGGGGTCGAAGGGAAAGCCCGCGCGCACGGTCCGGTCGCGCCGCTGCAGGTCCCTGGCCCACAGGGTCAGGAGCCCGGCCGGGTCGCGGGGCGGGGCGCATTCCCGGCCGCCGGACGCCCGGCAATGCCGGTACCAGAACGCCTTGGCCCCGTCGAAATGATCCAACCGCAAGGCGGCCATGGACCCGGCCAGGTTCAGCCCGGCGTGATCCGCGAACAACTCGCCGCCGAGCAGGGCGGCCACGTTGGCCTCCAGCGCCCGCAGCTTCCCGGCCTTGGCCTGGATGCGCAGCACCGACTCCGCCACGTCGCCGCCGGGCGCCACCCCCTCCAGCCGGGCCAGGACATCGCCCGCAGGCAGGGCGAGCATCCCGGCTTCCCACAGCGCGGCAGCGGCCAGCGCGGTCCAGGCCTCGGCCTCGGGGCCGCGCGCCCGGTTGCCTGCGGCGTCGGCCGCGTACTCCAGGATGCGGCGCGCCCGGTGCACGGCCAGGTGTTCGGCCCGGACCCGCTCGAAAGCGGCCCGGCCCATGGCTGCGGTCAGCCGCCCGTTGCGCAGGTACAGGGAAAGCTTGTGATCCAGCTCGGCCACATGGGCGCAGGTGTCCATCTCGCGCCCCGGCTCGAAGAGCTCGGCCTGCTCCCCGCCCAGGTTCTGGCCCAAAACCAGGCAGCCGCAGGACGCGCCCTCGAACAGCCGGAAATTGACCTCGCCGAAAATGGATTCGTTGGGGACGATCCGCGCATCGCGGTAGATGTCCAGCATCCGCCGGTAGTCCACGTCCTGGTGCACGCCCAGGCGAAAGCCGACCGTGCGCCGCCGGAGGAACTCCACCAGCCAGCGCCGGGCCGGGCGCTGCGCGGTGACGCGGCCGACAAAGGCCACGTCCGTGGTCCGGTCCGCGAAATCGGTCCAGGGCAGGGCGTGGCCGAACCAGGGCAGCCAGCGCACGTCGCGCGCGCCGCGCTCCCGCAGCCGGGGAATCCACGCCTTCTGGGTGGAGCAGGTCAGGTCGAAAAGGCGCGCCCAGGCCGCGTGCCAGTGGGCGTTGAGGTGCGGGTCCACGCACCAGTGCAGCACCGGGCAGTCCGCCTGGTCCAGCCCGGTGACCAGGCAACGCCGCCCCAGGGACTCCTCCTGCACCACCAGGTCGGGCCGGAACCCGTGACCCGCCAGGGCCTCGGGCAGGGAGAGGAACGGCGCGGGCGAGCCCCGGAGCTCCAGCACCACGCACCCGGCCTGCTCGAACCCCCTGGCCAGGGAATGGGAGCCGTCGATGAGGCAGACGTTCTTCGCTTCCGACATGCACGGCCTATACCCTGTTTTCCCGGCCCGCGCCAAGGGAAACAGCGGGCCGCCTCCCCTCCCGGCGAGGGTGATCCCCAAGGGTTCCGGCACCTTGGGAGCCCTGGCTCCTCACACGCTAATCCATTGAAATGGCGGAATAATTATTTTCCCGGAAATCCGGTGAGCCGCCCTAAATATTCGGCCCCCGCAACCGATAAGAGAAGCAACCACCAGTGGGCGCCACGTGAGACACGGCGCCCGGGTTGCGGAGGACATTGCCCGCAAGGATGCGGGCGGAGGCTGCCGCAACGGGATGGGGAGACATGGGGGAGGGCTCGGGAGGCCCTTCCCGCCGACTTCAATAACCCAGGGAGGGGTTAATGAAGGGTTATAAAGATAGCCGCGCCTATGGTGCGGCCCCTATGGAGGCGAAGCGCCTCTTCGACGGGTTTGACGCGACCGAGTCCGAGCGCCGCAGCGGCGAGGACGAGGAGCGGGCCCGGAAGATCGCCCGCCTCAAGACGGAAGTACGCCAGGGCGTGTACAAGGCCGACATCAAGGACATCGCCCGCCTGCTCACTTCCTGCATGGACCCGACGCTCTAGCAAACGCGGGAGGAAAACGCCGGGCCGGGGCATGACGCCCCCGGCCCGACGTTTTTTTGCGCCCGGAGGACGGGCGGCGGAAAGAAGGCTGCGGCCCGGCAAGCCATTGGCGCGCTTCGCAGGGCAACGGGCCGGGGATGGGTTATCCCGCCGGGCGGGACTGCGGTGTCGCCGCCTTCGGTATTAGGTATACTGTCACCATAATTTCTGTCACCATAATTTTTCGCCCTTGACCGGGCGGGGGGGCTGGCGTATAGGGTATAGTATATGCCGCATCGCCCCTTCGGGGGTACCGCGCCGACCAAGGATGATCGGCATTGGCAGGGAGTTTCCCCGTGACCACCAGCGTCACCGACTTCATCGTCGCCGGCCCCCCCGGCCAGGTGACGGCAGGCCCCGCCGGTTCCTTCATGGTCGGCGGCCCCGGACACGTCCACCTGGGCGAGCCCGGCCACGTCCCCATCGACACCACCCCGGCCCACGTTCCCATCGACACGTCGCTGCCGCGCATCCCCTATGCCGCTGGCGCGGGCTTCGGCAGTTCCGGCGGCGCCCTGACCGGCGGAGGCTCGTCCGGCGTCGGGGGCGGCGGCGGAGCCGGAACCGGAGGCGGCAGCGCGCCCATGGTCGGCGGGGGCGGACTTTCCGCCACAGGCGGCGCAGGCGGAGGAGGCGGCGGAGGCGGCGCAAGCGCCATGCCCATGATCGACGGGGGCGCCGGCGCGTCTCCCGTGATGGTAACTATGTCATACGGTCTCCCGTTATGCTCCTTCATGATCTGGGTCATGATGCTGGCACCGTTGAATGTGCGGTCGATGTAAAGGTACTCTGCCCTCACCGATCCCACTATCACTGCCTTGTCGAACGTCGATCCGTCGCGTCCGCCCGAGCTGTCGATAAATGATGCTGCGCATCCGGTCATCATCAGCGCCAGCACCACCGTCATCAAATAAACTGCTGTTTTTTTCATGTTTTATCTTTTATCCGTCCTTATCTATCTACAAAGTTACATGCTTTTCCACAAAACCCACTACTGCCTGGTGCCTATTGCCTACTACCTGATTCACAATACCACTCGTATACCCTTGCCATCCCCTCTCTCAGCGATGTAGCATGCCGGAATCCCAGTGCACGCAGCTTCGACGAGTCGAGGAACTTGCGCGGCGTGCCGTCGGGCTTGCTGTGATCGAATACTAGCTCACCGCGGAATCCCGTAGTCTCCTTCACCATCTGCGCAAGCTCACCAATCGACACCTCTTCCCCGGTGCCGATGTTGATGTGCGTGTTGCGTATCTCATCCGTACCTTCAGGAACAACGTCGCTGAACGATACATTCTCCATTATATATACCGTCGCATCCGCCATGTCGCCGCTGTACATAAACTCCCTGAAGGGTTTCCCTGTACCCCAGACACTGACCTGCACCTCGGCAGGACCGTCAGATTGAGGCTCCAAAGGAGACGAAATCCCGATGCCCGAAGGGTGTCGGGACTTCAGACCTTTAATGCCCTGTCTGTCAAGAAGCGCAAGTATTTCCGCATCGGAACTGCTGCCGTCAAATCCCTCACCAGCCTCCGCTGCAGGTCAGCTCTTATCCCGCCCATATCCCCGTTCTCAAGTAATTTACCGAGATGTATCCGCCGCATCAGCGACGGCATCACATGCCCTCCGGTGAGGTTGAAATTGT
>JAZHDH010000064.1:0-6004 GCA_036584335.1 Pseudodesulfovibrio sp.
TAAAGAACGCGGGCTTGCCGATGTGTTCAGTTTGGTTTGACAATCCACAGCAGCAGAAAAGAAATCCCCCGGAAGGGGGACCAATAAACGGGAACAGGCTTCACAAAGAGGCAGGAGACTCCCCCTCCCCCTCCACGAATTACTACGCCCCATCCAATCCGAAAAACCGCCGCGCGTTCTCCCCGCAGCTCCGCCACACGTCCTCCACCGGGCGCCCCTTGATCTCGGCGATGCGTCTGGCCGTGAACGCCACCAGCGCGGGGTGGTTGCGCTTGCCGCGCCACGGCTCGGGCGCGAGGTACGGGCAGTCGGTCTCCACGAGCAGCCGCTCCAGCGGAATGCGCGCCACGGCCGCCTGCAACTCGTCGCTCTTGCGGAAGGTCACCGGCCCGGGCACCGAGATGTGCCAGCCGTTGTCCAGGATGGCCCTGGCCAGGGCCATGTCCGCGCCGAAGCAGTGCCACAGCACCGGATAGTCGCGGAACCCCTGCGCCTCCAGGATGGCCAGGCAGTCGTCGTTGGCGTCGCGCGAGTGGATGACCACCGGCCTGCCCAGCTCGCGGGCCAGGCCGAGCTGGCGGATGAAGGCGTCGCGCTGCACGTCGTGCGCCACGTCGTCCCAGTAGTAGTCGAGCCCGATCTCGCCCACGGCGCGCAGGCGCGACTCGGCCGCGAAATGGACGCGCATGCGCGCCACCGCGTCGTCGGTCAGCTTGTCCGCGTCGTTGGGGTGCACGCCCATCAGGAAGTCCACCTCGGGATGGGCGTCGAAAAGGTGCCGGTTGCGCTCGAAGGCGTCCGGGCCAAGAAAGACGTTGAAGATGTTCGCCACCCCGCTCGCCCGGGCCTGGGCCAGCAGGGCTTCGCGGTCCTCGTCGAAATCCTCCAGGTCGAGGTGCGCGTGGGAGTCCGCGCCCACGAGGGGCAGCTCCAGGGACTCGGGCTCGGGACGGTTCTTCTTGGCCATGTCAGCGACTCACAGGTTCTCCCACAGGGCGAGGAGGGCTTTGGCCTGCTCCCGCGTGGAGTAGGCGTCCGCAGTTTCCTGCCCTGCGCGAAGCACGGCGTCAAGCCCGGGGCCGGGGTTTCCGGCCAGGGCCACGGCCTCTTCCAGGCTCAGGGCCGCGTCCAGCACGTCGCCGTCCGCGCACCACCAGCCGTTGCCGGACCACGGCACCGCGCGCAGGGGCAGCCACGGCGTGAAGCGCGGATTCGCCCGAACCTGGCGCATGTAGTCGAACCCGCCCAGGCCGTTGAAACCCACGGGCAGGCAGCCGCAGGCCATGGCCTCCAGCGGCGGCAGCGGGCACCCCTCGGGATACCCGGTCATCAGAAAGACATGGGAGGAGCGCAGGGCGTCGGCGACGCCGAAGGCGTCCAGCCCCTCCAGCGGCCGCCAGCGCACGGCGTCCGGCCCGTTGCGGTGCTCGAAGACGGCCCGGATGCGGTCCGCGTCCGCCCTGTTCTTGCGCGGCATGTAGGCCACGGTCGGGGTTCCGGGCTTCTTGCCGCCTTCGGGTGCGTGGAAGATGGCGCGGTCGATGCCGGGCCGCAACACCGGAGCGGCCCGGCCGGTCGCCGTCTCCACGTAGCGGGCCACCGGTTCGGACACGGCCAGGAAGCGCACGGGCAGCCGGTCCCAGCGCACGCCATCGGGCAGGGAGGAGAAAAGATAGGCCCAGTTCTGGACGTAGCTGACGCAGTCGGCCCCGGCTTCGAGTCCGGGTGTCAGCCCGTTGACCCAGCCCTCGGGCACCACCCAGCGGTCGCCGGGCGCGAGGTCGAGCGCGTTCCACTCCAGGACCGGGGCCGCATCGGCCAGCCCGGCGGGACGCCAACCCGACCGGTCGCGCGCCACCAGCGCGGCGTCGTGCCCGGCCTGGTGCAGGATGTCGGCCATCTGGCGCAGCACGGTGACGCCGCCGGTGGGTTTGTGCACGGGCGGCAGGAATATGCGTGTCTTCATGGCTGCAAGTGAAACCATACTCCCGCGTCTTTGGCAAGGCGGGCAGAGAGAGGGGGGGCGCGGAGCGGTTGGGGTTTGCGACCGCCCCGCGCCCGGGGAGAGGAATGATTTCCGTTGACCCGACACTAGCCGATCCGACCGGGGGGAGGGTCACGGACATGTGACATTTTCCCGCCTTCGCGGCAAAAAAACCGCTTGTGCGCAGGTTGCGGCGGGCCTAGTCTGCGCCGATGCGAAACTGGCTCACCCCGGGCATGCGCGTCATGCTGCTCGGCACCTTCCTCTTCTCCATCGGATCGCTGTGCATCAAGCTGGCGGGCAGCCGCGTGCCGACCACGGAAATCCTGTTCGTGCGCGGCGTTGTGGGCATAGGCTTCTGCTGGGCCATCGTGCGCCGCGCCGGGGTGGGCATGCTCGGCCATCGGCGGATGCTGCTGTTTTCGCGCGGGCTGTTCGGCTTCCTTTCGCTCTTCGCCGAGTTCTACGCCATCGTCCACCTGCCGCTGGCCGACGCCACGGTCATCATCTTCACCCACCCGGCGGTGGTCGCCCTGGTGGCCTGGGCCGTGCTGCGCGAAAAGCTGAACGGCGCGGGCCTGACCGCAGTGATGGTCAGCCTGACGGGCGTCATCGTCGTCTGCCGGCCCGACTTCCTCTTCGGCGGGACCGGGCCGGGCATGGACCATGTCGCCCTGGGCGCGGCCCTGCTCAGCGTGATCTTCACCGCCGTGGCCATCCTGGCCGTGCGCACCCTGGCCGTCACCGAGCACCCGGCCGTGATCATGCTCTACCCGCCCCTGATCATCTGCGCGGCCTGCCCGCTCTTCGCGGCCGACTGGGTGATCCCCACCGGGCCGGAATGGCTCATGCTCCTTGGCGTGGCCGGATTCATGAACGCGGGCCAATACTACATGACCCGGGGCTACGCCCTGGATTCGGCCGCGCGCATCAGCGCAGTGACCTGCCTGGAAGTGGTTTTCGCCGCCCTGTGGGGCGCGTCGTTCCTGGGAGAAATCCCGAACGCCTGGACCCTGGGCGGCGGCCTGCTGATTGTCATCGGCACCCTGGTGCTGGGCTGGTCGGGCGGCGCGGAGCCGCAAGCGCCGCCGTCCGGAGACGACGGATCGAGCCCCTCCCCGGCCGCACAGGGCTAAATGCCCGGGAAGTGCTGCAATTCGTCGTCGATGACGTCGGGATCGCTGGCGTTGAGCTGAACCAGGCGGTGCAGGGTGGCGAAGCTCAGATCGTCCATCTCGTGAAAGGCCATGGCCACGCCCCCGTCGCCCGCCCGGACCACCCGTCCCTCGACCACGATGCGCACGCCCGGCGCGAGCGGGATGTTCAACTCGCAGGCCGTGCCCTCTGGGCAGTCGTCGCACCCTTCAAGCAGCGCGCCCTTGAGGCTCAGGTTTCTCGTGGCGACGGGCATGACCACGTCGCCCACGGTGACGTAGGCTTCAAAATCGGCCTCGACTCGCGTTCCGCGCCGCTGTTCCTTGCTCATGGCGGTCCTCCTTGCCCCCTTGTACCACAACTCGCAACGGGTTTGAAGAAAAGACCCCGCCCCGCCGGGCCGGCCCCCCACTGCGCGCTTGGACTTCGCGGGCAAACATGTTAATTGCCCGTCCACAAGGTTTGTTCAAGGAGCAACAAAGCGCATGAGAGCGAAGATTCATCTGGAAGAGGCACTGAAAAAGGCCCTGGCGGACAAGGGCTGGGACTGGCCGGACAAGACCGTCATCGAATCCCCCAAGGACAGACAGTTCGGCGACATGTCGGCCAACGTGGCCATGATGCTGTCCAAGCAGGCCAGAATGGCCCCGCGCGCCGTGGCCGAGGCCCTGGTCCAGGCCCTTTCCGGCGACGCCCTGATCGAGAAGATCGACATCGCCGGGCCGGGATTCCTGAATTTCACCTTCGCGCCCTCCTTCTGGCGCGAAACCGTGGGCCACATCCGCCGGGCGGGCGGCTCCTACGGCGAATCCACCCTGGGCAACGGCACCAAGGTGCAGGTCGAATACGTCTCGGCCAACCCCACCGGCCCGCTGCACATCGGCCACGGCCGGGGCGCGGCCCTGGGCGACTCCCTGGTGCGCATCATGGAAAAGGCCGGGTACGACGTGCAGGCCGAATACTACATCAACGACGCGGGCCGCCAGATGCTCATCCTGGGCAATTCCATCCTCTTCCGCAGCCGCCAACTGGCCGGACAGGACGTCACCGAGCCCGAAGACTTCTACCGGGGCGACTACATCATCGACATCGCCCGCGCCTGCCTCAAGGCCAACCCCGCCCTGCTCGACCTGCCCGAGGCCGAGGCCATGGAAATCTGCAAGAACTACGGCATGGCCGACATCCTCCAGGGCATCAAGGACGACCTGGCGGCCTTCGGCGTGCGCCACGACAACTGGTTCTCCGAAAAATCCCTGGTCGCCGACGGCAAGGTCGAAGAAACCTTCGCCGACCTGCGCGCCTCGGGCATGGGCTACGAGGCCGACGGCGCGTTCTGGTTCCGCTCCACCCGGCTCGGCGACGACAAGGACCGCGTCCTGCGCAAGTCCAACGGCGACACCACCTACTTCGCCTCGGACATCGCCTACCACGACAACAAGTTCAAGCGCGGCTTCGACCTCGTGGTCGACATCTGGGGCGCGGACCACCACGGCTACGTGCCGCGCATGATGGCCGCCTGCGAAGCCCTGGGCAAAAAGGGCGGCCTGGCCGTCATCCTGGTCAACCTCGTCAACCTGCTCAAGAACGGCGAGCCGATCGCCATGTCCACCCGCGCGGGCCAGTTCGAGACCCTCAAGGACGTGGTCGACGAGGTCGGCGCCGACGCCTCCCGCTTCATGTTCCTCTCGCGCAAATCCGACTCCAAGCTCGACTTCGACCTGGAACTGGTCAAGCAGAAATCCATGGACAACCCGGTCTACTACGTGCAGTACGCCCACGCCCGCATCCGCTCGCTCCAGAAGAAGGCCGAGGAAACCGGCCTCAAAGCCGCCGATGACACGGCCCTGGCCCCGCTCGACACCGAACACGACGCGGACTTGCTGCGCCTGCTCGACCAGTACCCGGACTACGTGGAAAGCGCGGCCCGCACCCAGTCACCGCACCTGATCAGCATGTACCTTCAGGAACTTGCGTCAACGCTGCACAGATATTATACCCATTGCCACGTCCTCTCCGCCGACCCCGCCGTGGCGTCGGCCCGGCTGGCCCTGCTCGGCTGCGTGGCCGATGTGGTCAAGAACGGCCTGAGCCTGCTCGGCGTCAACGCCCCGGAATCCATGTAGAGGTCCCATGTCGGAAGATAGCGCGCCCACGATCAAGGTCAAGAAACCGGCCCCCCAGACCAAGACCTTCAGCTTCACCCTGTCCCTGCCCGGCATGATCAGCGCCGTGGGGTCCGGCATCCTCGCGCTGACCTTCTTCTTCGTCATGGGCATCCTCATCGGACGCGGCTACCGTCCCGAAGCCGACGTGCCCCGCCTGGGCGAACTGATGCCCACCAAGGAACACGGGCAGTTCGCCGAAAACGCGCCCGAAAAGCCCGAAATCCTCAGGGCCGAGGAACTGGGCTACCCCGACCGGCTCAAAGCCACGCCGGAAAAGGTCATGGAAGAATCCATGGCCGAACCCCTGTCCAAGGCCACGCCGGAAAAGAATCCCCCCCCCCGGCCCGAACCCGAGTGTTGGCATAAAGATGGGAGAACCTCTATAATATAAATTATGTTCTTCATGTATTTTTTCAACTAATGATGCATTGCCAATTGTGATTTCTTCAAATAGTAATCTCATATCTTTATCTTGTATAGGCTCGACCTCTCGAATAGCATCAACACATCTATTCCCAAAACCAGATTGATGCCATAAATCCAAAAGTTCTTGATCATGTGCGAAAACACCAACAGAATGGGAAAAGATTTTTTTATTGACCCATATTTCAGCAGCTTTAGTATATAATATTTGTTCTATCTCAGCATGGTCCCTTTCATCACTCGGATGCCGTCTTGCCGCCCGGGGGGTGCGGTTGTT
>JAZHDH010000065.1:0-5940 GCA_036584335.1 Pseudodesulfovibrio sp.
GGGGAACCTTTTCCAAAAGGTTCCCCTCTTCCCCTTCCCCCGGCCGCCGGAGGCGCCTCTTACTTCACGGCCACCCGGCTGCTGAGGGTGGCGACGAGGGTGACGGCGCCGGCGAGGACGGCGAGCTGGTCTGCGGGCAGGAACTGGATTTCGATGAGGAACGGCGGGAAGTTGAGGGCGTCGGCGGCGGCGGAGTGCACGGCCTTGAGCAGGCCGATGCCGCCGAGGGAGCCCGCCAGGCCCTGGATGAAGCCGCCGATGAGCAGGGGCCAGCGGATGTAGCTGGGCCGCGCGCCGACCAGGGAGAGGATCTCCACCTCGTCCAGGCGGGTGAGGAGCGAGAGCTTGATGGTGTTGTGCACCACCAGGGAGACGATCAGGCCGAGAAAGCCGAGGATGGGCCAGAAGATGAGCCGGGTCACGGTGCGCCAGCCCTGGGCCAGGTCGGCCTGGAACGGCGTGTAGTTGACCTTTTCCACGCCTGGCATGGTCTTGAGCCGGGTGAGCAGGTCGGCGGCCCAGTTCCCCTGCTGGGCTTCGGGCGGCACGGCGAAGGTGGCCAGGCCGGAGTAGGGCAGGGGGTTGTTGTCCGCCAGCCAGGAAAAGTCACCGGTTTCGCCCAGGGCGGAGGCCAGTTCGGTCAGGGCGTTTTCCGGGGTGAAGGTCTTGAGGTCGCGCAGGTGGTCCATCTGCCTGATGGCGTTCCAGTCGTTCAGCACTTCCTCGGCAGGGAGGCCGGATTTCCAGTAGACCTGGAATTCGACCTCGCCCCGGCTGCGCAGCAGCTCCAGGTTGACGTTGTGCAGGCCGAGCAGGATGAAGCCCGTGAGCAGGGTGACCATGGACACGGCAACCAGGGTCAGCAGCTGGGCCACGGGATGCAGGCGGATGTCGGCTATGCCGCGCAGGGTGAGGCGGAGGAACTGGCCGATCACCGCTCCTCCTCTTCTTGGTCCTCGGCCAAGGCGGCACCGTCGGCCGAGGCGACGCGGCCGTCCTGGAGGTGCAGGATCTTGGCGTCGGGCACGGTATCCAGGACCTCGCGGCTGTGGGTGGCCATGATGATCGAGGTGCCGTAGGTGTGGAACTGCTTGAAGATCTGCATCAGGTGCATGGTCAGGTCGAAATCGAGGTTGCCGGTGGGCTCGTCGGCCAGGATCAGCTCCGGGCTGGCGACCATGGACCGGGCGATGGCCACGCGTTGCTGCTCGCCGCCGGAGAGGCGCTCGCAGGGGGAGTAGCTTTTGGTGTCCAGGCCCATGGCCCGAATGATGGCCCGCACGCGTCGCTCCAGGTGGGTCCGGGCCATGCCGCGCACTTCCAGCGCCATGGCCACGTTGTCGAACACCGTGCGCTTGGGAAGAATCTTGAAGTCCTGGAAGACCACGCCGACCTTGCGCCGCAGGAGCGGGATGGTTCTCTTTTTCAGGTTGTTCAGCTCGACGCCCGCCACCGAGGCCCGGCCGCGCGTCACCGGGAGCGCGCCGTAGAGCAGCTTGAGCAGGGTGGTCTTGCCCGCGCCGGAATGGCCGGTCAGAAAGAGGAACTCCCCCTTGTCCAGGGAGAAGGAAACGTCCTTGAGAGCCCAGTACGCCCCGAAGTTGTGGGACAGGCGATCCACTTTGACCATCATGACAGGTTTGTACCCGGACAAACGCGATTTGTACAGGGCGCGCCTCCTTGCATCGCCACGGCGGGGTGCCGAACCGTGTCAATCTGCCATGTTGCGCCGATTTTACCCGTTTTGCCGTTTCTTCCCGCTGTTTTTCCCCGGGCGGAAAACCCGGGGTAGGCTGGTCCGGATTCCCGGGAATGACCCACGGGAACGAAGCCAGGAGGACCGGCATGCTTTTCCCCGACTGCCAGAAGGACCGCTACTGCAAATTCGTCTTCAACCCCGAAACCGCGAGCCACGAACGACTTTGGTTGCGCTACGCCGACGGCACCTGCGAGCCCGTGCGCCGCGTGGGCGATCCGGAGCGCAAGTGGGCCGGGTCGCGCCTGGCCCGCGCATGGTGGATCGTGCAAAAGCCCGCCGACTGGTTGCCCTGGGAGCACGGGTTCGGCTTCGCCTGGAATCATGATCTGGGCCAGGAAGGCAAGCCTGCGGACTGGGGCGGCAAGTCGGAGGCCGAGGCTCGGGCGGGTAACGCGCCGTATTTCCTGGAGGTCGATGCGGATCGCAAGGGGCGGGTGGTCCGGCGAACCGAGCGCATCGACGGCCGCCGCGAGACATGGCGCTACCGCTACGACGCCCGGGGGCGGCTGACGAGCTGCTTTTGCGCCGATGGCTGGGGCCGGGACTACGAGTACGACGGCCGGGGCGACCGGCGGGCGGACTACGCCACCGGGCGCACGCCCTACATGCGCGTCTTTCGCCACGACCGGCGCGGCGGGGCCGTGCGGCTGCGCGCGGTGGACGGTGTGCGCTACGAGTATGACGGGCGGGGCTGCCGGTCGGTGCGGCGCTCCCCGGCGGGCGCGGCGCGCTATCACCATCTGCCGGACGGGCGGCTGGCTCTGGTCGAGTTGGAGGACGGGCGGCTGGTGGAGTATCGCCACGACGAGCGCGGGCGGCCCGAGGTGCGGCTGGTGAACGGCGACCCGGCGGGGTTCTATCACTGGCTGGATGACGGGCGGCTCGGCGCGTTCGGCGACGGCCGGATCGAGTGGGTATTCGGCTATGGTCCGGGCGGGCGGTTGCCGAGGGCGGCGGCGATGAACGGGCTGGAATTCACCCTGGCCTATGATCAGGCCGGGTCGCTCAAGGCGGTGATCGACGGCCGGAACCGGGTGGTCAAGGCCGTGCAGTACGATCCTTTCGGGGTGCGGCTGTGGGATTCCAATCCGGTGCTGCGGCTGCCCCTGGGGTTTGCAGGGGGGCTGGATGATCCGGACACCGGCCTGGTGCGATTCGGCGCGCGCAGCTGGGACCCGGATACCGGGCTGTGGACCGCGCCGGACGCGGACGGCGGGGGCGACGAGGCGCGCGTGGCCCGGGCGGCGGCCGGAAGGGTGGCGGAGGCGATGGAGGCGGCGGTGTGGGCGGGCGCGTGAGCGGATCAGCCCAGGATGTCGGCCAGGGCCGGGGCCAGATCGGGGAAGCGGAAGACGTAGCCCGCGTCCAGCAATCGGCGGGGCAGGGCGAACTGGCCGGAGAGCAGGACCTCGTCCGCCATCTCGCCGAACAGGGCGCGCAGGGCGAAGGCCGGGGCGCGCAGGCCGGACGGGCGGCCCATGGCCTGACCCAGGGTGCGGGCGAAGGTGCGGAAATCCACGGGATTGGGAGATGTCAGGTTGAAAGCGCCGTGCGCGGTCTTGTTCTCCATGAGAAAACGGATGGCCCCCACCTGGTCGGCCATGTGCACCCAGGAGACGCCCTGGAGCCCGGTGCCCGGAGGGCCGCCCGCGAACCAGCGGAAGGGGGTGAGCATCCGGGCCAGCGCGCCGCCGCGGCCGAGCACCATGCCGGTGCGGACCACGCAGCGGCGGATGCCCATTTCGTCGAGGGCGGCGGTGGACGCCTCCCAGCGGCGGCAGACGTCGGCCAGGAAGCCGGTGCCGGACGGTCCGTCCTCGTCCACGGTGTGGTCGCCGTGCGGGCCGTAGTAGCCCACGGCGGACCCCTGAATCACGGCGGCGGGGACCTTCTCGGCCAGGCGGATGGAGCGCAGGATGCGGTCGCCCGCTTCGAGCCGGCTTTGCAGGATGCGCTGCTTCTTCTTGGCGGTCCAGCGTCCGGCGGCGATGTTTTCGCCCGCCAGGTTGACGATGACGCAGGCCGGGCCGAGCATGTCGGGCCAGTCGCCGTTGTCCGAGCGCATGCCGATGACACCGGCGCCGAAGACATCGGCCACCTTGCCCGGCGCGCGGGAAAGAACCACGATTTCCCAACCGTGCGCCTTGAGCTCGGCCACCAGGGCCTGCCCGATGAAACCGGTTCCGCCGACAATGATCGCGCGCATGCCTGTCCTCCGCCGTTCCTCGCGGATTTTCGATCAGGTGGCTCAATACCACGCTGCGGGCCGATGCGCCAGCGTATTATAGGGGGCGTGAACGGGGCTAGGCGTCCGGCAGCTCGACGATGAAGATGGTGCCGGTGGGGGTGTTGGGCACGGCCCGGACCTGGCCGTTGTGGTCGGCCACGATGGAGCGGACGATGGTCAGCCCCAGGCCGGTGCCGCCCTTCTTCTGGGTATAGTAGGGCTCGAACAGCCGGGAGGAGTCCTTGGGCAGGCCGGGGCCGTTGTCGGCCACGGTGACCGAGACCAGTCCGGCCTCCCCGTCGTGCTTCACCCGGATGGCGACCTTGGCGTCGTAGACGCCGCGCAGGGCCTCGGCCGCGTTGGTCAGCAGGTTGATCAGCACCTTGCGGACGGCTTCGCGGTCAAAGGGGAATTCGGCCACCGGGGTGAGGAATTCCAGGTCCCATCTGATTTCGCGGTGGGTGTTCCCGAACATGCCCACCACCTCTTCGATGACCGGGGGCAGGTGGTCGGGCCGGGGCTGGACCTCGGGGAGCTTGGCGTAGGCGGAAAACTCGGTGACCATGTTCTGGAGCCGCTCCACCTGGTTGACGATCAGGTTGGTGCAGTCCTCGAAGACCTGCTCGTTGACCACCCGGCCGTACTTGCGTTGCAGCCGCTGGGCCGAAAGCTTGATCGGGGTGAGCGGGTTCTTGATCTCGTGGGCGATGCGCCGGGCCACCTCGCGCCAGGCGGCCAGCCGCTGGATCTTTTCCAGCTCGGTGATGTCCTCGAAAACGGCCACGTGGCCCGCGTCGCGGCCGCCCACGTTCTTGAGCGAGACCACGTTGACCAGGACCTTGATCACCCGGTTGCGCACCGGCAGGTCGATCTGACGCTGCCACAGGGTGGCCGGGCTGGCGGCCAGCTGATCCAGGGCCTCCCGGACCAGGGACGAGAAGTCGCCCGAGAGCAGATCGCCGGGCTTGCGGCCGATGAGCAGCGCGCCGGGCACGCCCAGAATGCTTTCGGCTGCGGTGTTCACCGTGCCGATGCGGCCTTCGGAGTCCATGGAGATGACGCCGGAGGTGATGTTGTTGAGCACGGTCTCGATGTACTGGCCGCGCCGCTCCAGCTCCTGGTTCTGCTGGGCCAGCCGCTCGTTGGCCTGCTGCACGGACATCTGGCTCTGCTCCAGGTCGGCGGCCATGCGGTTGAACGACTGGACCAGGAAGCCCAGTTCGTCGTCCGAGCGGTCCTCCAGCCGGACGGAAAGGTCGCCGCGCGCGATGCGTTCGGTGCCTGCGGCCAGGGCCTGCACGGGCGCGGAGAGCTCCTTGGCCAGCCGGAACCCGAACCAGATGGCCCCGAGGATGATGAGCATGGCCATGACGCCCATGGTCAGGTACAGGTTCATCTTCCATGGATACTTGCGGGTCTTGAGTTTCTTGTACTCGTCCAGGCCGCGCACGATCTGGTCGAGCCGGTGCAGGAGCCCCTGGCCCACGGTCTCGCCGATGATCAGGTAGCCGGTGCGCCCCTCGTCCACGGGCGACACCCCGAGGACCAGGTCGCTGCCGGGCTTGGGGATGATCGTGGTCCAGGCGCGCGGGTCGGCCTTGAGCGACTGCCAGTCGATCTTTTCCTTGATCTCGGGCCAGGCCTGGCTCCACTGGGCCGAGGCGTGGGTGTTCTGCTCGTTGCCTTCCGGGGTGATCACGCCGACCAGGCTCAGGTCGTACTCCTCGAACTTCTTGCTCAGGAAGTTGTCCATGGCCTTGCCGCCCCAGGCGTACTGGTTCTTCACGATCTCGTCGATCATGTTGGCCCCGCGCCGTTCCAGCCGCTCCTGGGCCGAACCGTAGAACGTCCGGCCCAGCTCCAGGGCCTGCTCCATGGATTCCTCCACCTGGCCCTTGAACCAGTAGTCCACCGAGGTCTGCACGAACTTGACCGAGACCAGGTAGATCAGGGC
>JAZHDH010000066.1:0-25446 GCA_036584335.1 Pseudodesulfovibrio sp.
CCGCCTGGGCATCCTGCTCTACGGGCCGCGCCACGCCGCCGACTGGCCGTGGGGCACGTCCGACGTGGACTACCTGGACCTCAAGGGCCACGTGGAGCATCTGGTGCGCAACCACCTCAAGCTGCCCGAACCCGTGTTCGAGCTGGTCAGGGGCCACGCCTACCTGGAGCCCTGCGTGGAGGTGCGCATCGACGACCTGCTGGTCGGCATCTTGGGCCAGGTCCGGCCGGAGATGGCCGACTACTATCACGCGCGCAAGGACGTCTGGCTGGCTGACCTGGACCTGGACGCCCTGCGGGCCATGGCCGAGTCGCACCGCATCCGGTTCGCGCCGCTGCCGGTGTTCCCGCCCAGCCGCCGCGACGTGACGGTCATCGGGCCGTCCACCCTGCGTGCGCGGACCATCCGCGAGATCATCGAGGGCGCGGGCGTGGACATCCTGGAATCCGTGGAGCTGGTGGCCGAATACGTGCCCGAGGGCCAGGAGGCGGAGCGCAACCTCTCCTTCCGCCTGACCTACCGCTCGCCGACCAAGACGCTCAAGGACAAGCAGGTGGACAAGGAACACAAGAGAATTCTGGACGCCCTGCAATCCAAGCTTCCGGTGCGCTTCTAGGCACCGCCATCCGTACCATGAAAAGCCCGTCTCTCCAGAGGCGGGCTTTTTTGCGAGAGGCGGTGAAAGCTATTTCTTTCCCTTGGACTTGCCGGAAGACTTCGTTTCCTTGCTTTTGGCCTTTTCCGTCTCGCGTTCGGTTTCGCGCGCTTCCTTTTCCTTGGCGCGGCCGTCCTTGTCCTCATCGCGCTCGGATTCCCGTTGCTCCTTGGCCCGCTTGCGCTGCTCGGCGGCCTCTTCCTTGCGTTGCTGCTTTTCCTCGGTCTTGTCGTTCCTGGCCCAGGCGCGGACGGCGGTTCCGGCTATGATCGGCAGGCAGAACAGGGCCTTCAGGGCAAACCTGCGGGTGGTGGACATGGGGAAACCTCCTGGTTGACGGTTGGGCGTGCGGCTGTGGCCGCGCGTTGTTCGCATCGCCATGACAAATATGTTCCCGGAACCAGGGTGGTCACAAGGAATGCCGCGTTGCCTGGTCCCGGGCGCTATTGCCCATCGGAGTCGGTCGTGTCGGACCTGCGGTCATCCCGGCGTTTTTCCTTCCGCTCCAGGCGCTCCTGCCGGTCCTGGTCGCGCCACTGCCGGCGCTGCTCCTGCTGCTGTTTCAGGTCGTCGGCGTTCTGCTGTATCCATTGCTCCCGCTGATTCTGGCGTTCTTTGTACTCCTGGGAGTCCTGCTCGCGCCATGTCCCCCGGTCCTCCTGCCGTTGCTGTTGCCGCGCCTTCCACTGCTGCGTGGCTTCGTCCTCTTCCGCAAAGGCGCGGACCGTGAACCCGGCCACGGCCGGGAGGCAGAGGAGAGCTTTGACCAACCGGCGTCGTGTGATCTGCATGGGATTGCTCCTTGCTTGGGGTGACCATGATGATGACCGTCATGGAACATGCCGTACCTATCTGTAATACAGAGAGAGCGCTCAAGTCACGAACAGGATGGCTTTTGCCGCACAATGGTTTCGGGTTGACCTTATTATGTTTACCGATTACGGTAACCGTAATACAAAGGAAGGCGCACCATGACCGAATTGGACCGGAAGGCGATGCAGCGTGAGATACTGCTCGGATTCTGGAAGGTGCACGTGCTGCACCATGCGGCCGAGGGGCCGGTGGTGGGGCTGTGGATGCTGGATGAACTGCGTAGCCACGGCTACGAGGTCAGCCCGGGGACGCTGTACCCGCTGCTGCACCGCATGGAGCGGCTGGGCTGGCTGTGCAGCGAGGCCGAGGAGGGCGGCGGGGCCAAGGCCCGGCGGTCTTTCCGCGCCACCGCGCTGGGGCGCGAGGTGCTGGCGGCGGCCCTGGCCCGGCTTGGTGAACTGACCGGCGAGACCCGCCGGAGAAAGGAGCATGGACGATGACCGCGCATGTCGTGATTTTCTTCGCCGCCCTGGTCACGTCCGGGGTGACGCTCTATTCCGGGTTCGGGCTGGGCACGCTGCTGCTCCCGGTCTATGCCCTGTTCTGCCCGCCCGAGGTGGCCGTGGCCTCCACGGCCCTGGTCCACGGGGCGAACAACCTCTTCAAGCTGATCGCCGTGGGCCGCCACGCGGACCGGGGGCTGGTGCTGCGCTTCGGCCTCCCCGCCGTGGTCGCGGCCTTTGCCGGGGCGCTGGCCCTGGGGTACGTGGCCCACTTCGGCGCGGTGGCGAGCTACACTGTGGGCGGGCGCGCGGCCGTGGTCACCCCGGTCAAGCTGGCCATGGCCGGGCTGATGGCCGCCTTTGCCCTGCTGGAGCTGCTGCCCGGGCTCAAGGGGCTGCGTTTCGACCGCAAGTACCTCTTCGTGGGAGGGCTGCTCTCCGGCTTTTTCGGCGGATTCTCGGGCCATCAGGGCGCGTTGCGTGCGGCTTTCCTGGCCAAGGTGGGCGTCTCGGCCCAGGCGTATGTCGGCACCAACGCGGTCATCGGCTTTCTGGTGGACATGACCCGCATCGCGGCCTACGCGGCGGTCTTTGCGACGGCGGGCGGCGTCGGGATCGGCGGGGGCGGGCAGTGGCCCCTGGTCGCCACCGGCGTCGCGGCGGCGTTTCTGGGTGTAATCCTGGCCCGGCGCTACCTGCACAAGGCGACCATGGGCGCGGTCCAGGCCCTGGCCGGCGTGTTCCTGCTCGGCACGGCCCTGGCCCTGGGGCTCGGGCTGATCTGACGCCGTCCTTCGGGCGCAAAAAAGGGACCGGCAGGACCGGTCCCTTTGCCGTTTCGACGGGTTGCGGTCAGGCCGGGACGACCACGGCGCGTATCTCGCGGGCCAGTTCGTCCTCACCCTTGGCGGCGTAGGTCTCGTACAGGGACATGGCCGAAACCTGGGAGAACACGTAGTTGCGCAGCTGGTTGAAGGGCTTCTTCTTGAGATCGCCCTGGCTCAGGCGGTAGTCGCGCTGGGCGATGCGCTCCATGGCCGGGAGCACCCACTGCACTGCGGGCACGGTCAGGACCCAGTCGTGGTCGCCCAGGTGGGTGACGAATCCCTCCTGGCGGCGGGGCAGGGGCAGGGTCTTGCCGTCCTTCTCCAGCAGGCCCCGGCCCACCGGGTCCACGCCCGCGATGACGGCGGCGGCCTTGATCCAGCCCACCACTTCGGCTTCGTCGGCCGGGGTGCGCGGGTGGTTGTGGGCGCAGGCCTGGGCGACCACGACCTCGGCGGGCAGGCCGCGCGCGATGGACTCGGCCACGCTCAGGGGGTGATGCTCGCCGGTGCCCGCGATCTTCAGTTCGGTGCGCGACTCGCCGGTTTCGGACCACTGGAAGACCCAGGGCTTGTGCAGGTCGTGCAGCAGCTGGGCGGCCAGGACCACGTCGCGGTCCAGCAGGTAGCCGTAGACGTCGCGGTAGCCGTCGTACAGGGCCAGGGAGACGCGGACGTTCAGGTCGGTGTGGGTGGCCAGGCCGCCGGGATAGGCGTGGTGGCTCTGGTAGCCGCTGCCCGGTGCGGAATTAAACGGCTGTGCGGCCCGCGCGGCGTCGGCCACGGGCGGCAGAAAGTCCTTTTCGGCCACATCGTTGAGCAGCCCCTTGGCGGTCAGCTCCTGATACATGCCTTTTTTGCGCGCCGCGTCCATGCCCCGGGCCACGGTGGGGGCCGGGTTGTCGAGCACGGCCAGGACTCCGGCGCGGATGGCGGGGTTGCGGATCAGGCCCGCGCATTGCCGGACGGAATCCCAGGAGGCGCAGACCGGGGCTGATGCCTCGGCCATGGCCGTGGGGCTCATCTCCATGCATTCCGCCAGGGTGCGGGGGGTGGTGGCGGCGTGGGCCGGGGCGCTCAGGACGGTCGCGGCGGCGACCCCGGCCAGTGCGCCGAGCTTCAGGAAATCACGACGGTTGACGGTGTCGGCAGTCATTGCAGTCTCCTCGGTGGGGTGGGTTTGTTTCCGATTCGATACGCGGCTTTGGCCGCGTTCGGGCGTCGGGGGCGTGTCGCGCCGGGCACGTTGGGCGACGATCGGGTGACCCGGACGTGACGGAGGAAAGCCGAGCAACGGCAAAGGCCTTGAGAGGGTTTGATCAATCTGCTATCTTGGCGCAATGGAAGATTTGCAGGAATTCAAGCGGTACAAGATAGGCCAGGCCGCCCGCGCGGTGGGCGTCAAGACCTACGTGCTGCGCTTCTGGGAAGGGGAGTTCGACGAGCTCGAACCGATCCGGACCGAGAGCGGCCAGCGGCTGTATACCGAAGAACACCTGGAGATCGTCCGCGAAATCAAGCGGCTCCTCTACGACGAGGGGTTGACCATCGAAGGGGCCAAGAAGCGGCTGAACAGCCATCTGCACGCCGACATTCTCAGGGAAGTCCGCGACGAACTCCTTGTCATCAAGCGGCTCCTGCAACGATAATTCTCCGGCCGGAGAAGGGCGGGCCATGACCAAAGCGGTACAGATATCCCTGCTGGCGGGCGGCCTTGTGGCGACGGCGCTGATCATGGGCCTCGTCGTCTTCGCAGCCACCTTCGACATCAACGACTACAAGGCCCGGATCGCCCGGGCGGTGAAGGATGAAACGGGCCGGACCCTGACCTTTACCGGCGATATCGGCCTGATGCTCTTTCCCCGCATCGGCGTGACCGTGGACGGCGCGGAGCTGAGCAACGCCCCCGGGTTCGGGAGCGAGCCCATGGCCCGGGTCGGGATGGCCCGCGCCACTTTCCTTCTTCGCCCGCTGCTTTCCGGGGAGGTTCGGATCGGCACGGTGATGCTGGACGGGCTGGCCCTGAACCTGGCCCGAAGCGCGCAGGGCGTCACCAACTGGGACGACCTGACGGGCGGGAAGGACGGGCCTTCGACAACGGGCGGCGATTTTTCCCTGGAAGTGGACGGCGTCGAGATCAAGGACGCCAGCGTGGCCTGGGACGACCGCAAGGCGGACCTGACCATGACCGTGCAGGGCGTCTCCCTGGACATCGGCGCGGTCCGTCCCGGCGTGCCGTTCCCGGTCAAGGGCGGGCTGGCGTTCCGGTCCTCGCGGCCCGAGGTCACGGGTAGCGCGACCTTCGCGGCCACGGTGTCGCTCGATGGCGGGGACCGCTTCGGCCTGCGCGGGGCCTCGGCCTCGCTTTCGGCCGAGGGCGCGGCCGTGCCCGGCGGCAAGGCCGATGTCCAGGCGACCGTTGACGAGGCCGACGGCGGCGCCGGGTTGATCAAGCTCAAGGGGCTGGCCGTGACCGCCTACGGGGCCACGGTCCATTTCGACGGCAGCGTCGCCGGGCTGGCCGAAGGCGTGGAGACGCTGGCCGGGGTCCTGACCCTGGACCCGTGCGACGGCCGCAAGGTACTCATGGCCCTGACCGGCGCGGAGCCGGATACGGCGGACAAGGCGGCCCTGGCCAAGGTCGGCGGCACGGCCAACGTGGCCTATACCCCCCGGTCCGTGGCGATCAAGGAACTGAGTCTCGATGTCGACGGCAACGGCCTGCGCGGCGACGTGAACGTCTCGGGCGGGGACGAGGGCGTCTCCTGCTACGCCCGGCTGGACGCCGACACCGTGGACGTGGACCGCTACCTGCCCCCGAAGCGGGATGAGGCTGCGGAGAGCGCGGCGGCCGGGCCGGAGAGCCGGTGGCTGCGGTCCGACCGGTTGCAGCGGCTGACCGTGGACGCCGAGGCGGCCTTCGCCCGGCTGCACGCGGGCGGCGTGTGGATGCAGAACGTCCGGGCAACGGTCAAGGGGCGCAACGGACTGGTGCGCGTCAGTCCCGTGGAGGCGGACCTCTACGGCGGCAAGCTCTCGCTGGCGGCCACCGTCAACGCCCTGACCAACCGGCCCAAGACCGACCTGCTGGTCTCCCTGGACAAGGTGGACGTGGGCGCGCTCTCCAGGGACGCCCTGGGCGACCGGTCCTACGGCGGCATCCTCGATCTCAAGGGCGCGCTCTCCTGCGAAGGCGACCGGGCTTCGGCCATGCTCGGGTCCATGAACGGCAAGTTCCGCATGGACTTGGCCGACGGTGTGTTTCCGGGCGTGGACCTGCTCGGCCTGGCCAGGACCACCCAGACCAGTCGGCAGAAGGAAGGCACGGTGGAGGCGTCGGACGCGGACTCCACCCGGTTCGGCTCCATCACCGGCACGGGCGTCATCCGAAGCGGCGTGCTCGACAACCGCGACCTGGCGGTGAAGGCCCCGGGCCTGCGCGCCGACGGCGAGGGCGCGGTCTCCCTGCTCACCGGCCGCATCAATTACCTGCTCAAGGTCAAGCTGGTGCCTTCCTCCGAAGGGCAGGGCGGCGCGGATTCCAAGGACATGTTCGGGATCATGGTGCCGGTGCGCGTCACCGGGACCGTGGACGACCCGAAATACAGCGTCAGCCTCTCGGAATACGTCAAGGCGCTGGGAGGCGCGGTCGTCGGCGTGGCCGGGACCGTGGTCAAGGGCGTGACCGGGGCCATTTCCACGGTGGGCGAAATGGTCACCGGCGGCAAGGGCGAGGAGGAAACCACCACCGAAAAAAGGAAGAACGGGCTGCACAACCTGTTCGGGTTATTCTGATGAACATACTCTATCTCTGCACCGGCAACTCCTGCCGCAGCCAGATGGCCGAGGCCTGGACGCACTCCCTGCGTCCCGAGATCCACGCCGTTTCCGCCGGGACCGTGGCCAGGGGCATGGACCCGCGCGCGGTCAAGGTGATGGAGGAAGAGGACGTCTACCTGATCGGCCAGTACTCGAAGACGCTGGACGAGCTGCCCGGGGACATCGACTACGACTACGTGGTCACGCTGTGCGACGGCGCGGCGGCGAACTGCCCGATCTTTCCTGCGGGCGCGCACCGCGTCCACCGGGGTTTCGACGACCCGCCCACCCTGACCAGGGGCATGACCGACGAGGCGGCAATCCTCGCGGTCTACCGCCGGGTGCGCGACGAGATCCGGGAGATGGTCCACCGGATTCCGCACAGCCTGGGCTGAGGAATTATGGTGACAGAGGAATTATGGTGACAGGAGGAATTATGGTGACAGTATACCTAATCCCCCGATGATCAGCGCATGTTCACCTTGATCCCCGAGGGGGGGATCACGACTTTCTGCTGCGGCTTGATCTGCGGGCGGGGCTTGGCTGCCTTCGGCGGTTGCTTGGGCGGGGCCTGTTTTTGCTGCGCCTGGGCGGGCTGCACGTCGCCATCGCCCACCAGGGCGTGGAGCTTGGCGAAGGCTCCCTCCAGCGGCTCGTTTTCCTTGACCAGTTGGCGCAGGAAGCCGTTGATCGGGCCGACCATGGAGATGGCCTTGTCCACCTCCGCGTTGGCCCCGCGCTGGTACGCGCCGATGTTGACCATGTCCTCCACCTTCTTGAACGTGGCCATGCTCCGGAGCAGGGCGCGGCCGTCGGCCTGGACCTGATCCGAGGTGATGTCGGTGCGCAGACGGCTGATGGAGCGGAGCACGTCGATGGCCGGGTAGTGGCCGAGGTCGGCCAGCTCGCGCGTGAGCACGATGTGGCCGTCCAGGATGGACCGGGTGGAGTCGGCGATGGGCTCGGTGAAGTCGTCGCCGTCCACCAGCACGGTGTAGATGCCGGTGATGGAGCCCTTGCGGTTCTTGCCCGCGCGCTCCAGGAGCTGGGGCAGGTGGGCGAAGACGCTGGGGGTGTAGCCGCCGCGCGTGGGCGGCTCCCCGGCGGCCAGGCCGACCTCGCGCCCGGCCATGGCGAAGCGGGTCACGGAGTCCATCATCAGGAGGACGTCCTTGCCCTGGTCGCGGAAATGTTCGGCCACAGCCGTGGCCGCGTAGGCCGCGCGCATGCGGATCAGCGGGCTCTTGTCCGATGTGGCGACCACCAGCACGGACCGGGCCATGCCCTCTGGCCCGAGGTCGCGCTCCATGAATTCCACCACCTCCCTGCCGCGCTCGCCGACCAGGGCGATGACGTTGATGTCCGCCTTGGTGTAGCGGGCCATCATGCCCAGCGTGGTCGACTTGCCCACGCCCGAACCGGCCATGATGCCCACGCGCTGGCCCTTGCCCAGGGTGAGCAGGGCGTTGACCGAGCGGATGCCGACGTCCAGCGGCTCGTTGATGCGCGGGCGCTCCAGCGGGTTGGGCGGCTCGCGGTGCAGGGGCACGAAGGTGTCGGGCGTGAAGCCGCCCTTGCCGTCCAGGGGCTCGCCGAAGGCGTCCACGGCCCGGCCGAGCATCCCCCTGCCCACGGGCATGTGCGGCGGGGTGGCCGCGTTCCGGATCAGCGAACCGGGGCCGATGCCGCGCATGTCCGAGTAGGGCATGAACAGGCACGCGCCGTCGCGGAATCCCACCACCTCGGCGGGGATGGAGCGCTTGTCGTCGGGCATGAGATAGCAGACCGAGCCGAGCGGGGCCTTGATGCCCCGGCCCTCGGCGATGAGGCCGACGACTTTGGTCACCTTGCCGAAGCTCTGGCAGGGGTCCAGGGATTCGAGCAGTCCGAGCCGGGAATCGCCCATGTCAGCCCTCGTCGCCGGAAGTGACCTGCTCGACGAGCCGGTCGAGGATCGGTTCCACGCCTTTCCAGCGGCCGGCCACGGAATTGTCCACCTTGCACTCCTCGCCCTCCACCAGAATGCCGCCCTGGCTCAGGGAGGGGTCGCCCTTGACCGTCCAGTACTTGAGCGACGGGTTCTGCTCCTGGATGGAGCCGATGAAGGCGCGGAGGTCCTCGGCGTCTTCCTGGCAGCATTTGATGACGAGCTGGCGCTGGGCGTCCAGCTTTTCCAGGGCCTCGCGCATGAGATTTTCCAGGGAGGCGGCGTGCTGGTCGCTCATTTCCACGGCGATGGCCTTTTTCACGGCCAGCCGGATCAGGCTGATGACGTCCCTGCGCCGCTCCTCGAAGATGGTCTTGCCCTGGGCGCCGATCTGGGCGAGCAGGTTCTCGACTTCGGCGGACATGGCTCTGGTGTGGGCGTCCACGTCGGCCTGGGCCTGGGCCAGCCCGTCCTGGTAGCCCTCGTGGCGGGAGGTGGCGCGCAGCGCCTCGGCTTCGAGCTCGGCCAGGATCTTGATCTCCTTGGCCGCTTCGCGGGCCTTGGTCTTGACGCGTTCCAGGTACTCCTCGTTGATGGAGTCGTCCCACAGCAGCTTGCGCTTGCCCTCGATCTCCTGGATGGTCATTTCATCCGGGCCTGGGCTGTCCATGCCCATCAGGACCTTGCCTGTCAGGCGCATTTCGGACATGTGCTTAGACAAAGACATCGTTGCCACCCCGGCTGATGACGATCTTGCCCTCGTCCTCCAGGCGGCGGACGGTCTTGACGATATTCTGCTGCGCCGCCTCGACCTCGGAGAGCTTCTTGGGCGGCATGATTTCCAGGTCTTCCTTGATCATGGTCGATGCGCGTTCGGACAGGTTCTTGAAGAACTTCTCCTTGAGGTCGTCGCTGGCGCCCTTGAGGGCCACGGTGAGGTCTTCGTTGGAGACCTCCTTGAGCAGCTCGCGGATGGCGATGTCGTCCACGGCCTTGATGTCCTCGAACACGAACATGAGGTTGCGGATGTCCTCGGCCATCTGGGCGGATTCCTCCTCGATCTCGGAGAGGACCTCTTCCTCGGTGTTGCGGTCCACGGCGTTGAGGATTTCGGCCACCGCGTTGACGCCGCCGACCTTCTTGCCTTCCTTGCCGCCCATGGCGATCAGCTGGCTTTGCAGGACCTTGTCCACCTCCATGAGCATTTCCTCGGCCACGGCCTCGAGCTTGGCCAGGCGCATGAGCACTTCGGCGCGCACGCCTGCGGGCAGGTGGGAGATGAGATCCGCCGCCTGGTCCGGGTTGAGGTGGCCCAGGATGAGGGCCAGGGTCTGCGGATGCTCGTTGCGCAGGATCTGGGCCAGGATGCGCGGGCTGACGTTCTCCAGTTCCTGGAACGGCGTGGGGCCGGAATCCAGGTCCAGGGAATCCATGATGTACTTGGCGGTTTCCGCGTCCAGGGCCTTGGTCAGCATGCGCTTGACCTGCTCCGGCCCGCCCACCAGGAGTTCGGCGCCGTAGGCCAGGGCCTCGTTGTATTCCTTGAGCACCTGGAGTACCTGCTCACGGGGCACGGAGTCGGTGTCGAGCATGGCCTTGGAAACGGCGGCGATCTCGTTGCGCTCCATGCGCTTGAATACTTCCGCCGTGAATTTTTCGCCCAGGGCGAGGAGCACGATGGCGGTTTTTTGCGGTCCGTTGAAGTCGGCCATGGGGTTAACCCTCCTGGGTCAGCCAGGTCTTGAGCAGATGCACGGCCTGCTCGATGTTGTCGTCGGACAGTTGGATGGCATGGTTCTTTGCGTTCTCTATGCGGCGGGACATGTCCATGGCCTCCTCGTCCATTTCCTCTTCTTCGAGGGCGAGGCGTTCGGCGCCGGGCAGTCCGGCCATTTCCTCGATCTCCTGCTCGGCGACGCGGGGCCGGATCAGGGCCATGATCACCGGGCGGACGACCATGATGAGGAACAGGAAGATCAGGATGCCGTTGAGGAACGGCTTGCCCAGCCGCTGCGCGTATTCGAGCATGGTGCGCATCAGCGAGTCGGCGTCGTACATGTCGGGCTCGCCGAACGAGATGTTGCTGACCTCTATGGTGTCGCCGCGCGCGGAATCGAAGCCCACGGTGTTGGCGATGAGGGTCTTGATGCGCTCGATCTCCTCGGCCTTGCGCGGCACGTAGACGGGCTTGCCGGTGGCCTCGTCGGTGATCCACGTCCCGTCCACGATAACCGCAACGGTGAGGCGTTTCAACTCCCCGACGGGGGCGACGATATTTTCTTCGGTCTTGTTGATTTCAAAGTTGGTGGTCCGGGATTCGCGGGTGGAGTCCTGAGTGGTGCGGGTGCCGGAATAGCCGTCGCCGCGGAAGTTGGCGTCGGGCTCGCCGCCCGCCAGGTTGGCCGCGCCGGACGTGCTTTCCTCGCTGCGGGTTTCGGAGCGGACCACCGCGCCCTCGGGATCGTAGGATTCCTGGCGGATGGTCTTCTGGCTGAAGTCGAGGTCCGCATTGACGCGGGAGATGACCTTTTCGGGACCCACGACCGGGCCGAGCAGCTCCATGATGCGGCGCTGGATATTGTTCTCCAGGTCGGCCTTGTAGTCGAGCTGGGTGCTGGACAGGGCCAGGCCGGCGGAGTCGTCCTCGGGCGTGTAGAGCGGGCGGCCCTTCATGTCCGTGACGGTGATGTTCTTGGGCTCCAGGCCCTCCACGGCCATGGACACCAGGTTGACGATGCCCTGCACCTGGGGCGGGTCGAGCTTGGCGTCGTTCTTGAGCTGGATGACGATGGACGCGCTGGGCGGCATCTGGTCCTCCAGGAACAGGGATTTCTGGGGCAGCACCAGGTGCACGCGGGTCTTCACGACCTGCGGAAATTCCGAAATGGTGCGGGCCAGTTCGCCCTGGAGGGCGCGCTGGTAGTTGATGTGCTGGATGAAGTCGGTCTGGCCGATCTGGACTTCGTCGAAAATCTCGAATCCGATGCCCTGGCCGTGCAGGTTGCCTTCGCCCGCCACCTTGAGCCGCAGCTCGTACACGCGGTCGGCCGGGACCTTGATGGTCTTGCCGTTGTCGTCGAGGACGTAGTCCTCCTTGCCCGCCTTGAGCATCTCCACCACCTGGGAGGCGTCCTGCGGGTAGAGATTGGTCATCAGCACCTTGTAGTCGGGCCGGTTCATCCAGAAGACCATGAGCCCGAAGGCCAGGGACACGGACAGGGCCAGCCCGGCGATGAGGATGCGCTGGGACATGGTCCGGCCGGACCAGAATCCCTGAACTTTCGACCAATATTCGGCAACGAACGGGGGCATTTCCTAATCTCCAGCGAAAAAAGGGTTTCGTTTTTCCTGAGTCGCGAGCCGTCGGCTAGAACGACATCTTCATCAGTTCCTGGTACGCGCTCATGAGCTTGTTGCGCACCGCGCTGGTCATGGACACGGCCAGCCCCGCCTTCTGCAGGGTTATCATCAGTTCGTGGACGTTCTGCGTCTTGCCCGAGGCGAATTCCTCGATCATCAGCTTCTTGTCGGCCTGGAGGTCGTTGACCTTGTTCAGGGAGCTTTCCAGGGTCTGACTGAACGGCTGGGCCGGGGCCTGGGGCTTCCTGAGCCGTTCGGTGACGGTGTTGTTGACCGAGCGGGCACGGAGGTCCATGGCGCTCTGGTAGGCATTGATGGCGACGCTTTTGACAACCATGGCGCTGCTCCTTCGCCTACATGCCGATGCGCAGCGCGCGCTGGAACATCTGCTTGCAGGAGTTGATGGTTTCCACGTTGGCCTCGTATCCCCGGGTAGCGGTCATCATGTTGGTCATTTCCTCGACCACGTTGATGTCCGGGTAGAAGACGTAGCCCTGGCCGTTGGCGTCGGGATGATGCGGCTCGTATACCTGCTTGAAGGGCCGCTGGTCGGCCGTGACGCCCAGGACCTTGACGCCCTGGAGGTTCTGGTTGAGTTGGTCCTGCATGGCCGAGTCGAAGGGCGAATAGACCGGCGTGGACTCGAAGGACACGGACTTGCGCTGGTAGGGGCCGCCTTCCAGCGTGCGGGTAGTCCGCATGTTGGCCATGTTCATGGAAATGACGTTGATCTGGGCGCGCTGGGCCTTGAGCCCGGAGGCCCCGATGTCGAGGGCGGTCATGAAGTCCATTTACTTGCCTCCTTCCTGGATGATGGTCTTGAGGCCTTCGAAATTCTTGCGGATGACGCTGGCCAGTGCGTCGTAGGTCATGGAGTTCTTGGCCATGATGGTCATTTCCTTGTCCAGGTCCACCGAGTCTTCGCCGTACACCGTGCGGGCCGTGAAGGCTTCGGCGCCGTCGCCGCTGAATCCGTTGGAGTCGAAGACCACGGGCATGTGGCTCTTGTCGGTGCGGGTCATCTTGCCCCGGGCGTCCAGGTCGAGCGCTTTCTGCAGTTTGTCCTCGAACTCGAGCCGCCGCTCCTTGTAGTCGGGCGTGTTCACGTTGACGATGTTGCCCGTGACGATATTTTGACGTTGGAGCTGAAGGTCCATGACCCTCTCCGTCAACTGGATGTGGCTCGGGATAAGTCCTCTCATTGCTGGCTCCTCCTGCCTTTTGGCGTTCCGGATTTGGTCCGGGTGGCATTTTCTTCCTCCCGGCTCGGCAGGGAGTTAGCAACTGGCGTACCAAACATGTAACACATTTGATTTTTTAAATATTTTATGATTTGTCGGTGCCTGGAACGTCAAAACGCCAGCATCGCCACCGGGGTGGCCTGTCTGTTTGTAAGAAATGGCCGGGCGGCGGAACGGGAAAAAGTGCCTGTGCAGCGGCAGGGCGGAAAAACTGTCCGCTTTGCAGTCTCGATGCAAATTATCATTTAAATCAGTTGGATGTGATTATGCAACCCGGGAACGACTGACTGGATCGGGCCGAAAAGGCGTGTTGGCATACGCGTTGCAAGGGCGATGGCGGGCCAGAACGGCCCTGAAAGCGACTGCCCGGATCGCCGGGCAAAGGAGAAATGGAGGGGAAACGTCATGAGTGGTCATCTGGATTACGAAATCAACAAGGAACTCGGTGAATGCTACCTGTTCATGGGTGAGCTGGACAAGGCCGAAGAATATTACAAGAAGGCCGTCCGTTCCAATGGCATCCACCCCGACCCGTACATCGGCCTGGCCACCGTCGCCGTCCAGCGCGGCGACCTCGACGACGCCTTGCTCATGTACGAAAAAGCCCACAAGATCGAGCCGTCCGACAAAAGTCTTTCCGGGATCGCGCTCATCAGGATGGAGAATGGCGACAGGGAAAACGCCTTTGCCCTGTTCGTCGAGGCCATCAAGATGAACCCCCAGAACATGGTCGCCCTGTTCAGCCTGATCAGGCTCGGTCATGAAATGGATCGCGTGGCGGACATCATCCCGTATCTCCGGGATTACCTCGAGATCGATCCGGCCAAGCACGAAGTGCGCTTCTCGCTGGCCGGGTGCCTCATCTGCCTCGATCAGAAGGACGCGGCCCGGGAGCATCTGGAGAAGATCCTCGAGATGAACCCGGATTTTGAAGCCGCCAAGGAATTGATCGAAGCGATCTGATCCTAACCATGGTCTCCCCTCCCCGTTGATTTCCCGCCCCGCCCGTTTCGGCGGTGTGGGGCGGGAAATCAGCCTTTGGCCGGAGGCCCGTGCCCGGATTTCCCGGCCTCCCCCCCACCGGGTGGGCTGGCGTTCCTGCGCGCCCGTTTCCGCGCCGTCTGTCGACGGCGGGGCATGCCTGCCTGCCGTTTTCCACAGTCCTGTCCCTACCGGCTGAAAACCGCCGAAATCGGCCTTTCGGCCACGCTTGCCTTTGCCCGTCAAATCTGGCAGAGCCTCTCGAACAACAGCAGAATAGGGGGGTGTTGCATGGACCTTTTACCTGTCAAACGGGCCATTCTGTCCGTCACCGACAAGACCGGCCTGGCGGAATTCGGCCGGTTCCTGGTCGATAACGGCTGTGAGCTCGTTTCCACCGGCGGTACCAAGAAAATGCTTTCCGAGGCGGGCCTGCCCGTGACCTCGGTCAGCGACGTCACCGATTTTCCCGAAATTCTCGGCGGCCGCGTCAAGACGCTGCATCCGAACATTCACGCGGGCATCCTGGCCGACAAGGACGACGAGGTCCACATGGAGACCCTGCGTGATTTCGGCATCGAGCCGTTCGACCTGATCTGCGTCAATCTCTACAATTTCGCCGCTGCCGTGGCCAAGGGGCTGGATCTGCGGGCCGCCGTCGAGCAGATCGACATCGGCGGGCCGACCATGCTGCGCGCCACGGCCAAGAACTTCCACTCCATCTGCGTGGTGCCCGATCCCAAGTACTACGCCAAGGTGCAGGAAGAGATCGGGAAAAGCGGCGGCCTGTCGCTTGCGTTCCGCAAGGACATGGCGGCGCTGACGTTCAAGCTGACCAGCGAGTACGACGCCATGATCACCAAGTATCTGAGCGAGAACGACGCATAGCGCCGTTCTTCCCCCGGCTTCCGAGAGCGGGCCGTCTGCGCCGTTGCCGGGCGTAAATTGATCCTCGCCGTAGCGCTGCTATCGCTGCCGCACGTCTGCGGTCAATTCGCACCCGTCGCCTAGCATCCGACCCACTCTCGAAAGCCTCGCGACGACAAAGAGGAAAGGCAAGTGCCGGAGATGGCGCTTGCCTTTTTTGCGTAAATTCTCCACCGTCGAGCGGACTGGCGGGGCGGTGATGCCGCGCCGAAGGAGTTCACCATAGCAAAGAAACCACAGGGCAACCTCCAGGGGCTCAAGCCCAATCAGATCAATCGTCTGTCGCGGCTGCACCAGCGCCAGTTTCCGGCGGACGGGAACTACGGGCTGGAGCAGGCGCGCGAGCTGGCCGAGCTTTCGGCCGACACCGGCCGCCAGATCGGCCTGCTCATCGACCGGCAGGGCAAGGTGGAGATGGTGCTGGTCGGCGACAACCGGGCCATCTACATCCCCGAACTGCCGCGCTCGCGCATGGCCACCGGCCGGTTGCGCGGCCTGCGGCTGCTGCACACCCACCTGGGGGGCGAATCGCTGTCTCAGGAAGACCTGATGGATATGGTCTTTTTGCGGCTCGACTCCGTGACCGCGCTGAACGTCGCCGGGGGGGCGCCGGTGACGGCCCAGGCCGCGCACCTGCTGCCGCCCAACCCGGAAGGGAAGAGCTACGAGGTCTTCGAGCCGGTCCGCTGGGACCGGATGGAGCTCGACCTCGGCGCGGTGGTCGAGGCTCTGGAGGACGAATTCCGCCGCCAGGGCGACGGCAAGGCCCTGGCGAGCGACGAGAACCGCGCCCTGCTGGTCAGCGTGGACGTCACCCCGCGCGGGGTGCAGGAGCGGTCGCTGGACGAACTGGCCGAGCTGGCCGACACCGCCGGGCTGGCCGCCGCCGGGACGCTCATCCAGCGGGTGCGCCAGGCCAATCCGAAATTCATCATGGGCAAGGGCAAGCTGGCCGAACTGGAGGTCCAGGCGCTCCAGGCCAACGCCTCGGTCATCCTCTTCGACCAGGAGCTTTCGCCCACCCAGAGCCGCAACCTGGCCGAACTGACCGAGCGCAAGATCCTGGACCGGACCCAGCTCATCCTCGACATCTTCGCCCAGCACGCCACCAGCCGTTCGGGCAAGCTCCAGGTGGAGATGGCTCAGCTCAAGTACACCCTGCCGCGCCTGGTGGGAAAGAACCGGGCCATGTCCCGGCTCATGGGCGGCATCGGCGGGCGTGGGCCGGGCGAGACCAAGCTCGAGATCGACCGCCGCCGCGCCAACGACCGGCTGACCCGGCTCAAGAAGGACCTGGACGAGGTGCGCAAGCGGCGCACCCAGACCCGGGAGCGCCGGGCCAAGGCCGGGCTGCCCATCGTCTCTCTGGTGGGCTACACCAACGCGGGCAAGTCCACCATGCTCAACACCCTGACCCAGTCGGAAGTCCTGGCCGAGAACAAGCTTTTCGCCACCCTGGACCCCACCAGCCGCCGCATCCGCTTTCCGCGCGAGCGCGAGGTGGTGCTGACCGACACGGTGGGATTCATCCGGCGGTTGCCGCCGGACCTCAAGGAAGCGTTCCGGGCCACGCTGGAGGAGCTGGAAAGCGCCGACCTGCTGGTGCTGGTCTGCGATGCGTCGCATCCCGAGGCCGAGGAGCAGGTGGCCGCCGTGCGCGCCATCCTGGCCGAAATGGAGCTCGACGCCATCCCCTCGGTGCTGGCGCTCAACAAATGGGACCGGCTCGACGCCGAGGGGCGCGAGGCCATGCAGCGCGTCTTTCCCGAGGGCATCCCGGCCGTGGCCTCGAACCGCGCCTCGCTCGCGCCGCTGGTGGAAGCCGTCCTGGACAACCTTCCCTTCGACAAATCAGTCGGCTGATCCCTCGACCTTGCGGTAGGAGGCGTCGCACTCCATCGGTTCGACGTGGATGGTCACCTCGGACCGGTCCAGCGTTTCCTCGATCTCGGTCTCGATGACCTCGCACAGGTCGTGCGCCTCCTGGACCGTGGTCGCGCCCGGCACCAGCAGGTGGAAATCGATGAAGCGCATGGAGCCGGACTTGCGCGTGCGCAGGTGGTGGTAGCCCACGCCGTCCTTTTCGTGGCGCAGGATGGCCGCCGTGATGACCGCCAACTCGTCCTCGGGCAGGGCGTCGTCCATCAGCCCGCCCACCGAGCGGCGCACCAGCCCCACACCCGTGAACACGATGTTGACGGCCATGAACAGGGCGATGGCCGGGTCGAGAATCTTCCACTCGGGCCGCAGGAGCAGCACGGCCAGCCCGGCCACCAGCCCCACCGAGGTCCAGACGTCGGTCAGCAGGTGGCGGGCGTCCGCCTCCAGGGTGATGGAGTCGAACCTCCGGGCCGCGCGCAGCATGACCCTGGCCGTGCCGTAGTTGATCAGCGAGGAGGCGAGCGCCAGGAGCAGGCCGGGGCCGAGGTTGGTCAGCTCGGACGGGTGCAGGAAGCGCAGGATGGCGGCGTGGCCGATGCCCAGCGCAGCCAGGATGATCAGCACGCCCTCGATGCCGCTGGAGAAGTATTCCGCCTTGCCGTGGCCGTAGCGGTGGCCCGCGTCGGCTGGGCGCATGGCGATGGTGATGGCCGTGAGCGCCAGCACGCCCGCCGTCAGGTTGACGATGGATTCCAGGGCGTCGGAGAGCAGTCCCACCGAACCGGTCGCGTACCAGGCCGAGAACTTCAGGGCCAGCGTCAGCAGCGAGGCCGCGACGGAGTAGATGGCGTACCGTTTCGGGGAATCCGCGGGCACGGGGCTATTCCTTCTTGAGCCAGGGGTTTTCCTCGCCGCGCGCCAGGCGGTGGATGTTGTCGCGGTGCCGCCAGAAGAGCAGGACCATGACGATCAGGGCGGCGGGCACGAAGGCGAAGTTGCCGGTGAGGAGCATGAACGCCGGCAGGGCCAGGGCCAGGGTCAGTGAGCCCATGGACACGTGGCCGGACAGGGCGATGACCCCCAGGCAGAGCGCGGCCGAGAAGATGGCGCCCCAGGGCGAAACGGCCAGGAACGCGCCGATGGTGGTGGCCACGGCCTTGCCGCCCTTGAGGTTCATGAAGCAGGAGAAGATGTGTCCGAGGATGGCGGCCAGGAGCACGACGCTCAGGCCGAGGCCGGACTCGATCCAGGAGGAGGCCAGCAGCACCGGGAAGAAACCCTTGGCCAGGTCCAGGGCGAGCGTCAGGACGCCGAACTTGGTGCCGCAGATCCGGGCGACGTTGGTGGCCCCGGTGTTCCGGCTGCCCGCCTCGCGGGGGTCTGCGTTGCACATCGTCTTGGCGATGATCAGCCCGAAGGGGATCGAGCCGAGGATGTAGGCGATGATGGACCAGAGAATCACGGACATGGGCAACTCCTGTAAGGCGTATTGATGGGGGTCTTGTAGCTTTTTTGGGTGCGGAATGGAAGGGAAAGCGTGTCCGGGCCGGGCGCGGAGGCGGCAAAAGGGCCGCCCGCGCCGGGGCGCGGGCGGCCGAACATGGGCGGGGAATCTATGCGAGGACGAGCCGGTAGAGTACCTTCTCGTAGCAGATGGACACGACCTGTGCCGGGCGGTGGGCGACGCCCAGGGTGCGCAAACGGCAATAGACGTGGAGCGGGTTGAGGTGATGCTGGAGTCGGCAACGCAAACCTTTCATGGCAACCTTCCTTGGTTGACCCTCTTATCGGCCGCCGCCAGGAAATGTATTAGGGGCGCGCCTGTTCCGTCACGGCCCAGACGTGGAATCCGCGGTCGCCCTTGAATCCGACGCCCACGGCCCCCTTGTGCAGGTAGAGGCACATGGCCCAGTCCGCCTCGTAGGCGCTGTTGGTGGACGACCAGTAGGCCTCGCGCGGGTCGGCGAAGGGGTGCCTGCCGGGCAGGGCCGGGGAGTGCCGGGCCGCGTCTGTCAGGGATTCCAGTTCGCGGATGGTCGGCAGCCGCCAGTTTTCCATGCCGCCGAGGCGATCCCGGTTCAGCCGGACGACCGTCTCGAAGGCATCCTGCCAGCCCACCGGACCGGGGGCCAGGTCGGCGGATCGGGTCCAGGTCAGTCCGGTCAGTCCGTCGAGCGCCGTTTCGCCCTGGGCCGCGAAGCGCGGGGAGGGCCAGGCCGCGCCGTTTTCGGCGGAAGCGGTCACGGCCGGGAGTACGGCCGAGGTTCCGCGCACGGGCCAGATCAGTTCGTAGCCGGTGCGGGTGCCCCAGAACATGCGGCCGCCCATGAAGTGGACGTGCCACGCCTGGGCCGGGTGCATGGCCGACGGGGTGGCCGTCCAGTACCAGCCGGAAAAGACGTTCGTGAAGGGGTGGCCCTCGGGCAGGGCCGGGGAGTGGGCGTCGAAGGACACCAGGCTGAAGAGTTCGCGTCGGTCCGGAAGCCGCCAGTCGGCGTGTCCGGCGTGCGTGCGTTCGTTCATGCCCCGGATGAAGTCGCGTCCCTCTTCCCAGGCCACCGGGAAGCCGATCACGTTGGCGTCGCGCAGCCAGGTCAGGCCGGTGGCGGTGTCGAACACGGTTTCGCCGCCGGGGGCGAAGCGGCCAGCGTCCCAGGGGATGCCGGGCGAGGCTTCGGCGTCCTGGCCTGTCCCGGCGCAGCCGACGCGCGCGCCGTCGATGTCGGCGCAGAAGGACTGGCCGGTGGAAAGTACGGTTGGGAACATGGCCCGAAGGTTACTTGCGGATGCAGAAAAAGGCCAGGGCCAGAAGCAGCAGGGCGCAGACCAGTCCCCCGAGGTAGACCGCGTGCATGCCGAAGAGGGCGAACAGGCCGCCCATCAGCAGCGGGGCCACGGTCTGGGCCAGGCGCAGCAGGAAACCGTTGGCGGCCATGAACGCGCCGCGATGCTCCATGGGGGCGATGGAGGTGAGCATGGTCATCACCGTGGGGATGTTCAGCCCCTGGGCCAGGCCGAAGCAGATGACCGGCGGGATGGCGTGCCACAGCCCCGGCGCGTGGGGCATGAGCAGCATGGACAGGCCGTAGAACACCGAGGCGGTCATGAGCAGGGTCCGCTGGCCGAACCGTTCGGCCAGGCGGCCGAGTTGGAACGAGGCCAGCCCGGTGAAGCCCGAGGCCACCAGGAACACGCCGCCGATGGCCATGGGCGAGGCGTGGTAGCGGGTGTCGAGCAGGATGGGCAGGTAGGTGATGATCGGCCCGTAGAGGATGATGAAGGTGATCAGCGTGGTGGCGAAGAGGCACAGGGCCTCCTTGGTCTTCATCAGCTTGAGCGCGCCGGCCAGGTATTCCCTGAGAGAGCCCCGGCTCTCCGGCGCCGGGGCGTCCATGGAGGTGAGGATGGCGATGCCCAGCGGGATGGCCAGCAGCGGCAGCAGGAAGGGATAGTTCCAGCCGAACATGGCCAGGACGCCGCCGACGGCCGGGTACAGGGCCGTGCCCAGCGCGAGGACCGAGGCGTTGTAGCCCATGGCCCGGCTGCGTTCAGGCCCCTGGTAGAGGTCGCCGATGATGGTGCCGTAGAGTACGCCCAGCGGGCTTGCCCCGACGCCCTGGAGGAAGCGCAGGATGAGCAACTGCTCCGTGGACCGGGCGAAGAAGCAGGCGAAGCCGAAGCCGCCGAAGACGAACAGGGCCGGAATCAGGACGACCTTGCGCCCGAGCCGGTCGGCCAGCACGCCCATGAGCGGCGAAAAGAGTACGCCGGGCAGGGTGAAGACCGAGATGACCAGCCCGATCTCCACCGGCCCGATGACCAGCCCGGTCATGATGTCCGGCAGGGCGGGGACGATGCTCGAGACCCCGAGTACCGCCATCAGCGTCACGCCGAAGACGAACTGGAGATTCTTGTCGAGATAGAGGCGTCGCAAAACGGGACGACCGGTCAGATGGCCGCGTCGAGCAGCATGTTGTCCCGGTGCACGGCCTCGTCGGAGGCGACGGGGCCGAGGATGCCGGCGAGTTCGTCGGTGCGCCTGCCCTTGATCCGGGCCAGTTCGTTGGAGGAGTAATTGCAGAGCCCCACGCCGAGCTGGTCGCCTTCCAGGTTCTTGATCAGCACCAGCGCGCCGCGGTCGAAACAGCCATCCACCTCGCGGATGCCGATGGGCAGCAGCGATTTGCCCTGGCTGACCAGCGCCTTTGCCGCGCCCTGGTCCACCAGGATCGAGCCCGAGGGGTTGTCGTGGTAGGCGAGCCAGTATTTCTTGCTCGACACGGGCCGGTCTTCGGGCAGGACCAGGGTGCCGCGCTCCGCGCCGTCCAGCGCGGCCACGAGGTCGAACGCGCCCTTGCCCGAGACGATGAGGGTGGGCACGCCGAACTGGGCCGCGCGCCGGGCCGCGCGCAGCTTGGAATACATGCCGCCGGTGCCCACGCTGGTCTTGCCGTCGCAGGTGGCCTCCAGGTCCAGGGCCGCGATGTTGCGGATGACCGGGATCGGTTTTGCGTCGGGATGGGTGTCGGGGTTCTGGTCGTAGACGCCGTCGGCGCTGGTCAGGTTGATGAACAGGTCCGCGCCGGTCAGCCCCAGGCACATGGCCCCCAGGGTGTCGTTGTCGCCGAATTCCAGCTCGTGGGTGGAAACGGTGTCGTTCTCGTTGATGATCGGCACCACCTGCCATTCCAGCAGTCGCTCCAGGGTGTTGCGGGCGTTGAGGAACCGTTCGCGGTTCTTGAGTCCGCTGCGGGTGAGCAGGACCTGGGCCGTGACTTTGCCATGGCGGGCGAAGGCTTCGTCATAGTCGTGCATCAGCCGTCCCTGGCCCACGGCCGAGGCCGCCTGGCGCGAGGCCATGTCCGCATAGTCCTTGCGGCATTGCCGGGTGCGCTCACAGATGCGCTGGCGGCCGGCGGCCACCGCGCCGGAGGAGACCAGGACCACGTCGATGGACCGGTCGCGCAGGGTGGAAATCTGCGTGGCCAGCCGTTCGATGGCCTCCGGATTCAGTCCTTCGGGGGTGGTCAGCACGGCGCTGCCCACCTTGATCACCACGCGCCGGACGTTGGCCAGCAGCGTTTTCCTGTCCAGGTCGGTATTCGTCATGGGGGCGAAGGTACAGCAACTCTTTGCCCGCTGGCAAGGAATGACTTGGCGTCGGTCGGATGGAAAGCGCGGCGGATTTTATCGGAAATCCTACATTAAGAAGTATAAAGAAAATCGATTTGGTTCCGATAGGAACTTCAATGGGAAGCAATTTTCATCCACTGCGCAATCTCTTCCGGAGCCGACCATGATCAACGCCATCGACAGCGCCGTTTCCACCGCCGCACAAACCTACCGCCAGACCGGCGCGTCCGGGACCGTGTCCAACGCCCCAGCCCGCACGGGCGACACCGTGTCCATCAGCCTGGACGCACGCTCCCTGCGCGCCGACATGGCGAACAACGAGGAGATGAGGCGCAGCAACGAGGCGGCCGAGGCGGCCGATCCCAAATCCTCCTGGCGCATGTCCTCGGGGTTGCAGGAGGGGACCTTCACCCTGGATGGCGGCAACAAGCAGACCGTGGCCATCGACGGCAACAAGCTGGAAATACTGGAATATGACACCAACGGCCGGTTGGTGAAATCGGTGCGCGGCACGCTGAGCGACAGCGGGGCCTCCCTGGACACCGAGTTCTACGACAAGGACGGCAAGGTCGTGCAGGCCATCCACGCGGACATCATGGAGATGAAGGGCAAGGACGGCTGGACCACGGCGCGGATGTCCCGCAGCGTGCAGAACTATGAGGACGGGCGGCTGACGGGCGAGATGACGGACTCCATGCTCCTCAACTCCTGGAACAGCGTGGGGACCGAGGGCGAGAATTCGGCCAAGAGCCAACTGGCCCTGCTGCTGGACAACGGCACCGAGAAGGTCTTCGAGGGCGTGGACGAGTTCACTATCGACACCACCCTGGAAAAGCACATCGCCAACTATTACGCCGAGGTGCGCGAGTACGGCGCCAACAATCGCCTCTCCCGCGACATGACCGTGGAATACGAGGCCCGCCATGACCAGCTTTCCAACCGCTCCCACGAGGACAACGGTGGTCTGGACGCCCGCTCCACCGAGGAACTGGAGCACGACACGGGCATGACCATGACCGTGCGCGACTACGACGCCGAAGGCGAGTTGGTCCGCGACGCCACTTTCAGCGACCACCAAAAGGACAAGGCGACCAAGGCGGCCGACGGCAGGCAGGAGCAGAATCTCAGTATATCCTGGTACAATCAGGGCGAACTGGTCCGGCGCGGCTACGGCTCCATGGGCGTGAGCGAAACCGCGTCCGCCAAGCTGTCCGGCCGTCCTTCCATTCTCGACACACTGGGGCTGGATACCGAGCAATACCTCGGCGACGAACCGCAGTCCGCCGTGGAGCTGCTGGAGGCCAACGTGCTGACCAGCAGTTCCGAGCCGGACCATTTCATGGACGGCATCATGAAGGCCGCCGCAGGGGGCGACTATTCCACGGCCGAGGGCATCGCCCGGTACGGCTCATCCGACCGGCCCTACGACATCGACTGGACCGACGAACTGTACAACGGCGACGGCGACCTGGTCATGCGCCAGCGGGACAAGGAAGCGGCCCGGGAATCGTCCTTTTATCAGCGGGAGCGCATCATCCATTTCGGCAAGACGCGGGGCCTGACCGAGAACGAGGTCCCCGTGGTCCTGCGTCAGTCCAGCCATGAGCGCGAGGACTATGAGAACGGAAAGCTGGTCAACCGCCAGGCGACCAAGGCCCGGGAATCCATCGAGGTCAGCTACGACGCGCCGGACCGGGTGGTGACCAACGCCTCCCTGGTCCAGGGGCCTGAGGGCAAGGAAACCACCACGGCCATCAAGATCGTGGGCGGCCTGGACAAGGTCGACCCCGATCCCAACGGCGCGGCCCGCGGCTTCTCCGGCGAACTGAAGCTGACCTTGGACGGCTTCATCGAGGACGTCCGGGAGATGAACCGGGACGACGTCACCCCGCAGGAGGCGCGCCACGTCCGGCTGCATCACGAGAGCAAGCTGACGGACTAGGGCTTCCCGCTGTTTTTCATCAGTAATGTATCCATGAACCGCTCCAGGGCGGCCGAGCGCACCGGCTCGCGGTAGGCGAGGTGGAGGGTGAGCGGCGGCAGCCCGCCCCGCAGCCCGACAAAGGCCACGCCGCGCCGTCCGGTGGCGGCCGTGGACTCGGGCACGGGCGATACCCCGTGCCCGGCGGCCACCAGCGCCACCGAGGTGTGCTTGGTCACGGCCTCCTGCGTCACGTTCATGCGCGCGCCCGCTTCGGCAAAGGCGGCGGCCCAGGCGTCGAACAGCGCGGTGTTGAGGTTGCGGGGCGCGAGGATCAGCGGGCGGCCGTCCAGGGCCGAGAGCGGGACCGACTTGCGCCCGGCCAGCGGGTCGTCTTCGGGCACGGCCAGCACGTACCGTTCCCGGTGGTAGGGCACGCAGGTCAGCCCCGCAGCGTCGTGCCCCACCAGCCGGACCACTCCGGCGTCCAGCGTTCCGTTCTTCAGCCGTTCCAACTGCTGCCGTGTCGTGGCCTCGTGCAGGTCCAGGACGACGCCGGGGTGCGCCTCCCCGAAACGGCGGATGTCGTCGGGCAGGGGGCCGTCGATGGCCGGGCCGACAAAGCCCACGGCCAGCCGCCCGCCCCGCCCGGAGCCGATGTCCACGGCCCGTTGGCGGGCGGTTTCCAGGGCCGACAGGATGGCGCGGGCGTCGGAGAGCAGCGAGCGCCCGGCCTCGGTCAGCTCCACCTTTCTCCGGTCGCGCACGAACAGCGCCACCCCCAATTCATCCTCCAGGGACGCGATCTGCTGCGACAGCGGCGGCTGGGTCATGTGCAGCCGCTCGGCCGCCTTGCGGAAATGCAGTTCCTCGGCCACCGCCAGAAAATATTCGAGTTGCCGTGTGTGCATTTGTGATATGTAAAACATATCACAGACCATGAAAAGAGATATTGGACGAATCGGATCGGCAGAGGCACCTTCGGGAAAAAGGAGAGTGCCATGGACAACGAGCGATTCGAGCGGGGGCTGCGGAAGCTGCGCGAGGTGGACGGAGAGCAGGGCGACCGGGTCCTGGAGGCGTTGGGGGACATCTCGCCCGATCTGGGGCGGCTGCTCGTCGAGTTCCCTTTCGGCGACGTGTATTCCCGGCCGGGGCTGGGCCTGAAGGAGCGCGAACTGGCGACCATCGCCGCCCTGGCCGCGCTGGGACATTGCCGCCCCCAGCTCAAGGTGCATCTGCACGGCGCGCTCAACGTGGGCTGGACCCGGGAGGAGATCGTGGAGGTCTTCATCCAGTTGACCGTGTACGCCGGGTTCCCCACGGCGCTCAATGCGCTCTTCGCGGCCAGGGAGGTGTTCGCGGAACGGGACGAAAGATAGGGCAAAGAGCGCCTTGCGGCGCTCCAGAGTGTTGACAAAGCCCACTCTGGCAGGTTGCTGAGAAAGGTTCGAGTGCTAG
>JAZHDH010000067.1:0-5898 GCA_036584335.1 Pseudodesulfovibrio sp.
TCCATGGACCTGGAGCGCGAGCGCGGCATCACCATCGCCGCCAAGAACTGCTCGGTCACCTGGAAGGGCGTCAAGATCAACATCATCGACACCCCCGGCCACGCCGACTTCGGCGGCGAGGTCGAGCGCTCGCTGTCCATGGCCGACGGCGCCATCCTGCTGGTGGACGCCTCCGAAGGCCCGCTGCCCCAGACCCGCTTTGTCCTCAAGAAGGCGCTGGAGCGCGGCCTGGACCTGATGGTGGTCATCAACAAGGTCGACCGCCAGGACGCCCGGCCCGCCGAGGTCCTCAACGAAATCTACGACCTGTTCATCGACCTCGACGCCAGCGAGGAGCAGCTCGGCTTCCCCCTGCTCTACGCCATCGGCCGCGAAGGCATCGCCATGAGGACCGCCGAGGAGCGCGGCGAAAACCTGCACATCCTCCTCGACATGATCGTGGACAAGGTGCCCGGCCCGGCCCACGACCCGGACGAGCCGTTCCAGATGCTCGTCTCCGACCTCTCCTACTCCGATTACCTGGGCCGCCTGGCCATCGGCAAGGTCCACCACGGCAAGGCGCAGTCCAACGACCAGCTGGTCTGCCTGGCCGCCGAAAACCATGCCGTGCCGCTCAAGGTGACCAAACTCCAGACCTACGACGGCCTGAAGGTCGTGCCCACCGAGACCTGCGAGCCCGGCGACATCATCGTCATCGCGGGCATCGAGGACGTGCACATCGGCGATACCATCTGCACCAAGGACGACCCGCGCCGCCTGCCGCGCATCACCGTGGACGAACCCACCGTGGCCATGCGCTTCTCCATCAACACCTCGCCCCTGGCGGGCCAGGAAGGCAAGCTCGTGCAGTCGAACAAGATCCGCGAGCGGCTGATGAAGGAGACCCTGCTCAACGTGGCCATCCAGGTCGATGAGACCGACAGCCGCGATGCGTTCCTGGTCAAGGGACGCGGCGAATTCCAGATGGCCATCCTCGTGGAGCAGATGCGCCGCGAGGGATTCGAGCTCTCCGTGGGCCGCCCCGAGGTCATCATGAAGCTCAAGGACGGCCAGAAGATGGAGCCCGTCGAACACCTGTTCATCGACTGCAACGAGGAGTTCATGGGCATCGTCACCGAGAAGATCCAGTCCCGCAAGGGCCGCATGACCAACATGGTCAACCACGGCACCGGCCGTGTCCGCCTGGAGTTCTCCGTGCCGTCCCGCGCCCTGATCGGCTACCGCGACGAGTTCCTGACCGACACCAAGGGCACCGGCATCATGAACTCCTTCCTGGAAGGCTACGGCGAGTACCGGGGCGAATTCGCCTCGCGCCACACCGGCTCCCTGGTGGCCGACCGCTCGGGCAAGGGCGTGGCCTACGGCATCTTCAACCTGGAGCCGCGCGGCCGCATGTTCATCTTGCCCGGCGACCTGATCTACGAAGGCATGATCGTCGGCGAGCACAACCGCGAAAACGACATCAACATCAACCCGGCCAAGGAAAAGAAGCTGACCAACATGCGCGCCTCGGGCAAGGACGAGGCGGTCACCCTGACCCCGGTCAAGCCCATGACCCTGGAGTACGCGCTCAACTTCATCAAGGACGACGAAGAGGTGGAGGTCACGCCCAAGTCCATCCGGCTGCGCAAGAGCGAGCTTTCCGCCCTGGTGCGCCACCGCTCGGAAGGCAAGAAAAAGAAGGCCAACGAATAGGCGGCTGACTCGATATGATTCCAGGGGGGACGCGGGACACCGCGCCCCCCTTGTTTTTTTCCTGCGGCAGACGAAACAGCGGTGCCGTATCGCATGAATGAATCTTTACATTATGCTTCTCAACCTTTTTCGGATAGCGCATTGACTCCACATGCTCATGTGAACATAATCGCATTGTTCTCATCGTCTCTCGCCTGCCATAGAAGGAGGTTCAATTATGGCAAAACTTCGCTTCCTGTCCGGCGCCCTGGCGCTGGCCCTGGCCCTGATCGCGGGTTCCGCCCTGGCGGGTCCCTCGGGCAAACTGATCATTTTTCATGCGGGGAGCCTCTCGGTTCCCTTCCAGGCCATCGAAAACCAGTTCGAGGCCATGTATCCCGACGTGGACGTGCAGCGCGAGGCGGGCGGCTCCACCAAGATGGCGCGCCTTATCTCGGAAGTCGGCAAGCCCGCCGACATCATGGCCTCGGCCGACTACGTGGTCATCGACAAGAACCTGATCCCCGGCTTCGCATCCTGGAACGCCCTTTTCGCCACCAACCAGATGGTCCTGTGCTACACGGACAAGTCCAAGTACGCCGGTGAGATCAACAGCGACAACTGGTACGAGATCCTTCAGAAGAAGGACGTGGCCTGGGGCCACTCCGACCCGAATCTCGACCCCTGCGGCTACCGTTCGCTGATGGTCCTGCAACTGGCCGAGAAGTTCCACGGCAAGCCCGGCCTGAACCAGGCCCTGCTGGACAACCGCCCGGAAAAGAACGTCCGGCCCAAGTCCGTCGAGCTCATTTCCCTGCTCCAGTCCGGTCACATGGACTACGCCTGGGAATACCTGTCCGTGGCCGTGCAGCACGGCCTGAAGTACGTCACCCTGGACAAGCACATCAACCTGAGCGACTACGCCATGGACAAGTTCTATGCCCAGGCCAAGGTCCAGGTCTCCGGCAAGGAGCCCGGCACGTTCATCGAGCGCGTGGGCGCGTCCATCACCTACGGCGTGACCATGATCGACAAGGCCCCGAATCCCGAGGCGGCCAAGGCGTTCCTGACCTACCTCTTCGACCCCGAAGGCGGGTTGAAGGTACTCAAGGACATGGGACAGCCCCCCTTCGTGCCCGTCCGCACCACCGCAGCCGGCATGGGAAAGCTGCCGCCCTGCCTCAAGCCGCTGGTAACCGTCTCCGAGTAGCCGGTGGCCGCATCCGAAACCAACCGGAGAGGCCCCGCCGTCCTGCGGGGCCTCTCCGGCCGCATATTCCAGGCGTGGATGGGGCTCTCCGCCCTGCTGGTCCTGGCCTTCATCGCCCTGCCCCTGGCCACGATGCTGACAGCGCCGACGTGGGAGACGCTGCGAAAGACCCTGGCCGACGCCGAGGTCCTGGCCTCGGTCTGGCGCTCCATGTACACGGCGGGGATCGCCGCCGGGATCGCCTTCGTCTTCGGCACCCCCCTGGCCTATCTCCTGGCCCGCCATGGCTTTCCGGGCAAGAAGCTGGTGGAGAGCCTGGTGGACCTGCCGATCATGATCCCGCACCCGGTGGTGGGCATCGCCCTGCTCAGCCTGACCAGCCCCCTGACCCCGTTCGGCCGACTGCTGCAATCGCTGGGCATCGAGTTCATGGGCACCTCGACGGGCATCGTCACCGTGCTGGTCTTCGTTGGCATGCCGTTCTACATCAATGCGGCCAAGTCCGGGATCGAGGCCATCCCGCCCCGGCTGGAAAAAGTCTCCCGTTCGCTGGGCGCGAGCGCCGCGTCCACCTTCTTCCGCATCACCCTGCCGCTGTGCTGGCGCTACATGCTGGTCGGGGTGATCATGTGCATGGCCCGGGCCATCAGCGAGTTCGGCGCCATCATCATCGTGGCCTACCACCCGATGATCGCCCCGGTGCTGATGTACGAGCGCTTCACCGCCTTCGGGCTGAAGTATTCCCAGCCCGTGGCCGTCATCCTGATCCTGGTCTCCATGCTCTTCTTCCTGCTGCTCAGGACCCTTTCGCTGCCCAGGGAGAACAACGAATGATCCGTTTGACCGACCTGCGCATGGTCCTGCCCGGCTTCACGCTCGACAGCATCAGCCTGCACGTGGGCAAGGGGGAATTCTTCGCCCTGATGGGCTCCACGGGATCGGGCAAGACCCTGGTCCTGGAGACCGTGGCGGGCCTGACCCGCCTGGACGGCGGCCGCGTGGAGATCGGCGGGCGCGACATGACCGGGCTGCCGCCCGAACGGCGCAACGTCAGCCTCGTCTACCAGGACCACGCTCTGTTTCCGCACCTGACCGTGCTGCAGAACGTCATGTACGGCCAGCGCTACCACGGCATCGCCCCCGCCCGGGGCCGGGAGGAGGCGCGCGCCCTGCTCGCCATGCTCGGGCTGGGCGACAAGGAAAAGCGCATGCCCGCCCGTCTCAGCGGCGGCGAAAAGCAGCGCACGGCCCTGGCCCGGGCCTTGGCCTGCCGCCCCGACGTCGTGCTCCTTGACGAACCCCTTTCCTCCCTGGACCCGCAGTTCCGGGACGAACTGCGCCGCACCTTCAAGGACGTGCACCGCAATACCGGCGCAACCTTCCTGATGGTCACCCACGATTTCGTCGATGCCCTGACCCTGGCCGGACGCGCCGCCGTCATCAAGGACGGCCGGTTGCAGCAGCAGGGCGCGGTGGCCGACATTTTCCGCCACCCGGCCACGCCGTTCGTGGCCGCCTTCACCGGCATGACAAACGTCTTCCCAGCCACCTGCGACGGGCGGACCTACCGCTTCGCCCGGACGGACCTCGACGCCCTGCCCGGGCTGCCCGCGTGGCAAAGCGGATTCGCGGCCATCCGGCCCGAGGACGTGTTCGTCGGCTCCCGGAGCGACTTCCCGGCCGGGTGGTGCGTGCTCGACGGCACGGTGGAGCGGCTGGAGCGCGAAGGGTTCATCTGGACGGCCGTAGTCCTGTGCGGCGGCGAACGCTTCACGACCATGGTCGACAGGCACATGGTACTCAATCGGGGCCTGGAAAGCGGCGCACGGGTGGCCGTGGGGTTCGACGCCGCCCACCTCCACCACATGCCCGAGACGGACTGACCCCGAACCATCCATATAATAACTGCGTGAAGCATGCGGGCGTGCTAGCTGTGGATTCCAGACACCCATGGACCCCGGCGCGCTCGGCGCATCGGCCGTGTATTCTTGATTTCCAGCAAACAAAGACCACCGGCATGCGCAAACCCGCCCTCACCCTCGGCATCTTCCTGATCCTGGCTTGCGTCATCGCCGCGTCCGCCACGGTGGTCTTCACCACCGAGCAGCCGGTCCGCCTTGTCTGCGACATCTGGCCGCCCTACCAGATGCGGGACCAGGACGGGATCACCGGCTTTTCCACGGAGATGGTCACGGCCGTCTTCAAACGCATGGGCACTCCCGTCCAGTCCCTGGAGGCCTTCCCCTGGAAGCGCGCCCTGGAAATCCTGGAGAGCGGCCACGCCGAAGCCCTGTTCTCGGCGAACTACACCCGAGACCGGGACATTTTCGCCCACTACCCCTCGGAAAACCTCTTCGACTCGCCCTGGATCATCTGGACCAGAACCGAAACGGCCGTCCGCACGCTGGACGACCTCAAGGGAAAGAGCGTCGGCGTGGTCATCGGGTACAGCTATACCCGTGACTTTTGGGAATTCATCCAGACCCACTGCAAGGTGGAGCAGGTCACCACCGACGAGATCAACCTGCAAAAACTCGCCAACCACCGGCTGGACGCCGTGGCCGCCGAATACGGCAACGCGCTCCACATCATCCGCAACCTCGGGCTGAAGGGCATCACGCCCCGCCGCGACGTCGTCATCAAAAGCGACGGGCTGTACATCATATTCAACCGCACGGGCGTCGGCGATGCCTTTGTCCACCGGTTCGCCGAGGAGCTGAAGATATTCAAGACCACGCCGCAGCACCAGGCGCTGCGGGCGAAATACTTCGGAGAGCCGGAGAACCGGTAGCGGGCTCAGCCGCGCGTCTGCATGCGCACGTAGAGCATCAGGCCGATCATGGTCAGGGCCATGCCCGCCCAGCCCAGCGGGCCGGGCATGACGTGGCCGAGCAGCACCGCCTCGCCCGCCAGGGTAAAGACCACTTCCATGGACTGGGTGCAGTCGGCGGCGGCCAGTTCGGCGGCGGTGCGCGCCCGGTGCCGGGCGTAGAGGAAGAGCGAGGTCGCCACCA
>JAZHDH010000068.1:0-5869 GCA_036584335.1 Pseudodesulfovibrio sp.
TGGTGTGCCCGGCGATGACGCCCAGCTCGTTGTTGGTGGTCACCGGCACCAGCCGCGACAGGTCGCCCCGGCTGACGCTCTCCAGGATGTCGGTCTCGATGGCGAAGAGCAGGCGCAGGTTGCGGGCGTAGGAAAAAACCAGGTTGATGCCCAGGACGAGCAGCACGGCGATGACCACGGCGACCTCCAGGATCACCGAGCGGGTGAAGGCGGCTGCGGACTCCGGGGCCGGGCCTTGGAGGGCGATCAGGCCCATGTCGCGCACGAGCACGAGCATGATGATCACCGTGACCAGGAGCAGGATGAGTACGGCGGCCAGGGACACGGTGCGGGTCATGGGCGTGAGCCGCGTGGGCAGGGCGTGGGCCGCCAGGCCGCGCCGGGCCTCCTCGATGACCGCCCGTTCGCGGGACAGGGCCAGGTCCAAGGAGGCGAACACGCCCACGGTGAAGAGCCCCACCGCCAGCTTCATGCCGCTCTCCAGGAAGGGCGGCCCGAAGAGCGGGAGCAGCCCCAGGGCCGAGGCCAGTCCGGCCAGGGTGAACAGGGTCAGCTCCATGCGGAACTGGCGCGCCGCGCGCCGCAGGGGCGGGGCCGGGGCGACGGCCAGCCGTTCCGCGGGGCCGCGCAGGAAAAAGGCTGCGGCCAGCGGCAGGAAGATGGTCAGGCCGAGGGTCCAGGAGGGCATCCGGGTCAGGAGCGGGCAGACCTGCGCGCCATAGACCGTGCCCGCCAGCACGGCGAGGACGTGGTAGGCCAAGGCCCGGAGGGAGAACGATCCCATCTTCATGCGCGCATCCCGTTATTTTCCGTCCCACATGCTTTGCCAACGGCGGCAATCTCGTTTAATCATGGGTTGCACCAATATAGCGAACATTTCTTTTCAGCAAAAGGAAGTATTGTCTCATGAGAAAAATAGCCGCCTTCGTCCTGCTGGCCCTGGCTCTGACCGCCGTTCCGGCCCGTGCCGGGGAGACGCTTCCCCTGACCCTGGGTGGGTTCACCCTGGGCGAGGACGTCCGTCAATACGCCACCCGCTGCGACCTCAAGCTGGCCTCCCCCATGCCGGATGCCCCCTTCCTCACCGAGATGCACCTCAAGGCCGACTGCCTGCCGGGCGTGCGCGGCGGCAGCCTGACCTATGCCAACTGCAAGCACAAGGACCGGCTGGTGCGCATCAAGCTCAAGTTCCACAACCGGGGCATGGCCCTGTTCGAGCAACTGCTCGACAAGTACAAGCAGGCCTTCGGCGATCCGGACAGCTACCAGGGCGACACCTTCCGCAACGTCGTGGCCTGGCAGTGGAGCTTCACCAAGGGCGACGAAAAGGTCTCGGTGCTGCTGATGTGGAGCCGGGACAAGGAGATGCGCCCCGGCGTGTCCATCAAGATGACCCTGGATTCCCTGCTCGACAGCGAATACGACTGCTACAAGGACAAGGCCGACCGGCAGGAGAAGAAGCTTGGCGGCCCGACCGCCGTCACCGACCTGAACGCGTTCGTGCCCAGATAGCATGGCGGATTTGGCCTGGAACGGCGTGGGGCTGTCCGTGCCCGACACCTGGGAGCCCGCCGGGCTGGAGCGCGACGGCCTGCTCCTGGAGCACGACGGGCGTCCCGCCTGCGAGTTGAAGTGGAGCACGGTCCAGGGCGTCTTCTCCTTCGACCGCCACCTCAAGCGTCTCGCCCGCCTCCACAAGGGCGTGGAGCTGCTCTCCGTGGATCTGGCGGACACTCCCCCGGCCTGGGCAGGGGCCGTGGCCGAACTGGAGCGGGCCGGCCTGCGCCTGAAGAGTTTCCTGTGGCGCGCCGACGAGCATCGCGGCCTGGGCGCGTCCCTGCACCATCCCGCCACCGGTCTGGCCGCCCTGGTCCAGTTCTTCGTCCGGGACCACCGGGACGAGGACACTGCCGCCTCGGTCCTGGCCACCCTGCGCGACCACACCGGCGGCCGCACCGTTCCCTGGACCCTTTTCGGCCTTACCGCCCGCGTCCCGGCCGAATACCGGCTCGAAACCTTCTCGTTCCGCCCCGGCCGCTACACCGTGCGCTACTGGCGGCCCCGCTCGCCGCGCCGCCAGGGCCGCATGCCCGCAGGGAAGGGGCCGGGCGCCCGCCTCGTCTTCGAGCGCTTCGTCCCGGCCGACGTGCTGCTGCGCCATGCCGACCTCGCCGCCTGGACCCGCGCCACCCTCGACCCCGGCCTGGACCCCGGCCCGGACCCCGGCGGAAGCGCCCGGGCCGTCGCCTGGGCGGGCGTGGCCCGGACTTCGCCCCTGCGCCGCCTGCTGCGGCGCGAACGCCATGCGCGCGGCCGCGTCTGGACCACGCCGGAAAACGCCATCCTCGCGGTGACCGTCGACGGCACGGACGCCATGGAGGCAACGGTCTTTGCAACAGTGGCGGGAAGCTATGGGCTGGTTTAGCCGGAAATCGCCCGCGCCGGTCATGGCGCGCAGCCGGGCCTTGGACATGGTGCCCGTGCGCAACCGGGCGGTGGAGGAAGCGCCCGCCGACGGCGGCCTGATCCGCCTCAGCTATCCCCTGGCGGTCAAGCCCTGGTTCGGCAAGCTCGCCGACGCCGTGGGCATGTGGGACAAGCGGCCCATGATCAAGCAGCTCGAACTGGACGAACTGGGCGCCTTCGTCTGGAACCTCATCGACGGCCAACGCTCCGTGCGCGAGATCGCCCGCGCCTTCGCCGACCGCTACCAGGCCCAGCCCCGCGAAGCCGAACTCAGCGTCACCGCCTTCATCAAGACCATCGGCCAGCGCGGCCTCATCGGCCTCAGGGACTGATCAGACGGCGGGCAACACCTCGATCGCCATTTCCGTGGCCGCCTGCCGCAGGAACCGCTCCATCTCGCCCCGCAGCTGGGGGCTGAACCGCACCATCAGCAGCCCGTCGAACTTGTTCACCACCGTGAACATTCCGAGATTGTCGTGCCCTTCCAGCAGAAACCGGAACATGCCGATGTCCGGCGGGGAGATCCGCACGTACAGCCGGGCCGAACACTCGGGCGCAGGGGGCAGTATCCGCTTGCGGGGACGACGACGAGAGGGTGGAGCCATTCCGACCCGATACAGGCCCGGCAAAGGAAAGGCAAGGAACGTCTCCGGCCGCCGGAGGTGTTTCCCTGGACATTCCCGCACAAAACACGGACTATTCGGCAATGAAAACCAAAGAAGCCTATCGTTGTGCCTCGTGCGGAGCGCAGTCTCCCCGGTGGCAGGGTCAGTGCCCGTCGTGCAAGGAATGGAACACCATGGAGCCGGTGACGGTGGCCAGGGCGACGTCCAAGCCGGTGGGGGCGGCGGCATCGTCGGAGACGCCCCGGCCGCTGGAGGAGCTGACCACGGAGAACCTGCGGGCGCGGACGTCGGGCATGCCGTCGCTGGATGCGCTGCTCGGGACGGGGCTGGTGCCGGGCGCGGCCATACTGCTGGGCGGCGAGCCGGGGATAGGCAAGTCCACGCTGTTGCTGCAACTGGCGGGCAGTCAGGCGCGGATCGGGCACACGGCGGTGTATCTGTCGGGCGAGGAGTCGCTGCCGCAATTGCGCAGCCGGGCGGACCGGCTGGGGCTGCTTGGGCCGGGGCTGCTGGCGGTGTCGACGAACCGGGTGGAGGACGCGCTGGCGGTGCTGGACCAGCCGGAGCCGCCGGAGATGCTGATCGTGGACTCGGTGCAGACGCTGGCGTCGCCGCTGGTGGAGGGCATTCCGGGGTCGGTCAGCCAGGTGCGGGCGGTGGCGGCGGAACTGGTGGAGAAGACCAAGCGCACGGGCACCACGCTGATCCTGGTGGGCCACGTGACCAAGGACGGGCAGATCGCGGGGCCGAAGCTGCTGGAGCACATGGTCGACACGGTGCTGTACCTGGAAGGCGACCGGAAACATTTCGCCCGGGTCCTGCGGGTGCTCAAGAACCGGTTCGGCCCGAGCGACGAACTGGTGGTGTTCACGATGAAGGAGCGGGGCCTGGAGGTGGTGGACGATCCGGCGACCTTCTTCCTGGGCGCGCGCGACCCGTCGCTTTCGGGCACGGCCATGGCCATGGCCGTGGACGGGCAGCGGCCCTTCGCGGTGGAGGTCCAGGCCCTGGTCAGCAAGTCGTTCCTGTCCATCCCGAGGCGCACGGCCCTGGGGTTCGACACGAACCGGCTGCATCTGCTGCTGGCGGTGCTGGAGAAGCGGCTGCGGCTCAACCTGAGCGGGCACGACATCTACGCCAAGATATCGGGCGGGCTGGCCACGCGCGATCCGGGGCTGGACCTGGCGGTGGTGGCGGCGGTGCTCTCGTCGTTCTACGATCAGCCCCTGCCGGAGTCGTCGGTGTTCTGGGGCGAGATTGACCTGAACGGCCAGGTGCGGCCGGTGGCGGCGCACGACGTGCGACTGAAGCAGGCGGGGCGGCTCGGGCACGATCCGGTGATCCATTCCGGGACGGCCGCGACGCTGTCGGACATGCAGCGGCTGCTCTTCGGCAAGGCGCATTAGCCGACCGCTTTTTTCGATTCCCAAAATAATGGTGGTTTCGCGCCCGCCATGTTGGTATTACAGGCTGGAACCCTTTGTTGCGGCCCGTGGCCGGGAAGGGGAACTGGAAAAAAACCACGCGGGAGGACACCATGGTGGACATGCTTGACTGGACCGGCGCGGAGCTCGATACACTGGACATGGCGGCGTACCAGGCCCGGGCCGGGGAGATGGCCGGGAGGCTGAAGACGGAGGCCGGGGCGGGGCGGCTGCCCTTTCTGACCATGCCCTATGCGGCGGACCTCAGGACGGAACTGGCGGGGATCGATACCTATCTCAAGCAATTCGACCACATGCTGCTGCTCGGCATCGGCGGCTCGGCCCTGGGCGCGCGGGCGTTGCAGCGGGCGTTCTTTCCACAGCAGGACCAGCCGGGCCACACCGGCCCCAGCCTGTGGATAGCGGACAACGTGGACGCCTACGCCCTGGAGGCGTACCTGGCCAAGCTGCCTCCCCGGCAGACCGTGGTGGTCACGGTCTCCAAGTCCGGCGGAACCATCGAAACCGTGGGGCAGTATTTCATCATCAAGGAGTGGATGCGGCACCAGATGGGCGACGACTGGGCCGAGAACATGATCCTTGTCACGGATGAGCGCCAGGGGTTCCTGCGCGGCGAGGCCGAACGCTACGGCATCCGGGCCTTGCCGGTGCCCGACAACCTCGGCGGCCGCTATTCCGTGCTTTCGGCCGTGGGGCTCATTCCGGCGTTGTTTCTGGGCATGGACATCGACGCGTTGCTGGCCGGAGCCCGGGCCGTGGTCGATCCGCTGACCTCGCCCGAGCTGACCGGGGAGCGGCTGGCGCGCCACGCCTCGTTCCAACTGGCCGCCTGGGGCGCGGCCTTGATGGACAAGGGCTTTTGCGAGCTGATTTTTTTCACCTACATCCCGCTGTGGGCCAGCTTTGGCGACTGGTTCGCCCAGCTCTGGGCCGAATCCCTGGGCAAGCAGGGCAGGGGCAGCCAGCCCGTGCCCGCCGTGGGCGTCACGGACCAGCATTCGGTGAACCAGATGTTCATGGACGGCGTGCGCAACAAGGCGTGCCTGTTCCTGACCTGCCCCACCCTGCCGTCCGGGCCGAAGTTCCCGGCGGACCTGCCCGACCAGTTCGCCTACGTGCGCGGCCGGGACTTCGGGGAGCTGATCCAGGCCGAGGGCCTGGGCACGCGCATGGCGCTCTCCGGGAGCGGGGTGCCGCTGGTGGAGCTGCGCATGGGGCTCGACACCCCGCGCGAGGCGGGCAAGCTCATCGGGCTGCTCGGCGCGGCCACCATCCTCACCGGCTGGCTGATGGGCATCAACCCCCTGGACCAGCCCGCCGTGGAGCTGGGCA
>JAZHDH010000069.1:0-5774 GCA_036584335.1 Pseudodesulfovibrio sp.
ACACGATGCGCAGCCGGGGCGAGCCCGGCGCGCCCGGCAGGGCCGTGCCGATGCGCGCGGCCAGGTCGCCTGCGGCCAGGAGCATGGCCACGGCCTCGTCCACCAGCGCGGGCGGCACGGCCAGCACCAGCCCGCCCGACGTCTGGGCGTCGAACATCATGTCCACGTGCACCGGGTCCAGCCCCGGGGAAACCGCCGTCCTCGGCAGGAAATGGTTGCGGTTGCAGATGGACCCCGCAGGCATCAGCCCCATGGACGCCAGGTCCAGCGCCTGGTCGATGAGCGGCACGTCGCGCATGCGCAGCTCCACCGTCACGCCGCTGGCCTCGGCCACCTCGATCAGGTGCCCGCCCAGCCCGAACCCCGTGATGTCCGTGGCGCCCTTGAGTCCCAGCCGGGCAATGGCCTCGCCTCCCGCCTTGTTCAATCGCCCGCAGACCCGGAACAGCACGTCCTCCATGGCTTCGCTGCCCGGCATCTCGCCCTTCACCGCCGTGGACAGCACGCCCGTGCCGATGGGCTTGGTCAAAATCAGCTCGTCGCCCGGCCGCACGCCCCGGTTGGACGCGAACCGGTCCGGGGACACCAGGCCCGAAACGGCCAGCCCGTACTTGATCTCGTCGTCCTCCACGCTGTGCCCGCCCGACGGCACCGCCCCGGCCTCCAGCACCGCGTCCAGCCCGCCGCGCAGAATGTCCGTCAAAATCGACGCGGGCAGCTTCTTGGCGGGAAAACAGACGATGTTCATGGCCGAAAACGGCGTGCCGCCCATGGCGTACACGTCCGAGAGCGCGTTCACCGCCGCGATGCGCCCGAATCGGAACGGATCGTTCACCGTGGGCGTGAAAAAGTCCACGGTCTGGACCAGCGCCTTGCCCGCCGGAAACGACAAGACCACCGCGTCCTCGTTGTCGCCCGGCTTCCCGGCCAACACGCGGTCGTCCTCCACGGGGCTCAACCCCGACAGTGCCAGCTCCAGGTCCCCCGGAGCGATCTTGGCGGCTCAGCCGGCCGCCTTGACCATGCTCACCAGCTTCAGCTCGGGCATGCGCTTCTCCTTTTCAGCGGCCATTCTAGCAGAGGGAATCTCGATTGCAAAGGGCGGCGTTGGTCTATGCGACCAGGAAAAAATGAGGGGACGTCTTCGGCGGGCAGGGGAGGCTTGGCGCGCGGCGGCCAGGCGGCGTCCGCACCTCTTCGCCCGGGGGGCAGGCGGCCCGAAACGGAATGCGGATGCCCGCTTCGATCACCAGGAAAAGGAAGCCGGGGAATAGGGGCGGCCGCTCGCCCTTTCCGCACTATTCCTCGTCGATCTCGATGTCGTTTTCGCGCATGATGTGCATGCCGTTGCCCGATTCGACCACGGCTTCGAGGGCGCGGATGACCGTGGCGTCGTAGCGGCCCGTGGACTGCCGGAGGATGTCGACGGCCTGCCGGGCGGTCTTGGCCTTGCGGTAGGACCGTTTTTTGACCAGGGCGCTGAAGGTGTTGGCCACGCCGAGGATGCGGGCGAGCATGGAGACCTCCTTGCCCTTGAGGCCGTTGGGATAGCCGGTGCCGTCCAGGGTTTCCTGCATCTGCCGGATGGTTTCGACGATGGGCAGATCGAAGTTGATGCCTTCGATGATGCGGCAGGTGTGCTCCACGTAGCGGCGGGTTTCCTGGATTTCTTCGGGCGTGAGCTTGCCTTCCTTCTGCATGATTTTTCTGGGGACGAAGGTCTTGCCGACCTGGGAGAGGATGGCGGCCGCCTCGACGGTGGCGCAGTCGGCATCGCTCAGGAGCAGGGTTTCGGCGATCTCCACCGAAAGGCGCCGGAGCAGGGCGGTGTGGCCGTCCAGGAAGGGCACGCTCTCCACGGCCCGGATCAGGGCGTTGATGATCTGCTGGCGGTTGTTGACGTCCTGCCGGTGGCTGGCCCTCTCTTCGGTGACCTCGCGGAAAAGGAACATGATGTCCGGCGTTTCCCCGTCGTCGGACCGGCATTGCAGGGCCGTGACTTCGTAGAACCGGGGCGAGGGGCCGCGATAGGTTTCCAGGACCTGGGAATGGGGCCTGCCGCCGGACATGGTCAGCATGCGCACGCCGTGTTGCAGGTCGTCCGCCTCTTCCGGGTTGAACAGTTCCGCCATGGTCAGCCCGAGAATGACGGACTGGGGTTTGCCGCACATGGCGGCAAAGGCCTCGTTGGCATAGGCCACGGTCGCGTCCCCGGACTTGACCAGGCAGATCGGCAGGGGCAACGCCTTGCCGATGCGCATCCCTATGGCCAGGCTCTGTCGCAGGGTCGCCAGCTCCTGGGCCAGGCTTTTTTCCTCCCTGTGGTGGCGGTAGCGGCTGAAGAACAGGACGACGCTGGCGGTGAAGAACAGGGCCAGCGCGCCCCCGACGGCCAGCAGAAAGCCCAGCAGATGCCGGTATTCCAGGATCGGTTCGGACAGGACGGCTTCGTCCGTTTCCGCCGCGATCCACCACCGGACGGCCGGCAGGTAGGCCACCGAGGAATAGACCGACCCGAGGCCGTTGAGGTCCGCGCGCCTGCCGAACTCCACTTCCCTGATGCCCTTGAGCGACGCCTTGACCGGGACGACCTTGATCAGGTCGGGATAGGCGACGACGATCTCCTGGAACGTCCCGTCCTCCTGTTGCTGCACCAGCCGCACCGTGGTGCCGTAGTCCAGGTTGCGGACCGAGGTCAGGAAGCTGCGCAGCATGCCGTGCAGGGGAACGACCAGGGCCAGGACGTATTCCGGGGCCTCCGAGTCGGAGAGCACGTTGGGCGGATAGACCGGGATGAACAGGTTGGAAACCAGGAGCCCCTTGTACAGGGACATGGGCGAGAAATAGGGCTGGCGGGTCTTGGCCACGTTGCGGACCGGAGCGTAGAAGGCGCTTTCGGCCCCGTCGAGCTTGCCCATGGTCGTGGCCCGCAGGCTGCCCTCCGGGCTGAAGAGGTGGCCGGCCATGAACCCGGAGACATTGACGAAGTTCTCGAAGTCTTCCTGGGCCTGGTCCTTGTTTTCCTTCTTCATGCTGGCGAAGTTGGCCACGGCGTTGCGGAAGATGCGCGCCTTGGCCAGTTCCCGCGCGCGCAGCACCGGGGTGACCAGTTCGCCGGAAAGGGATTCGGACTCGGCGAACAGCACCTTGCCCTGGTATTCCTCCAGCCCGGCCACGTCCCTTTCCCACTTCTTTTCGAGCAGCAGCGAGGCGGAATACCAGGAGCCCGCCCCGAGCACGAGAAAAAAGCAGCCCAGGACGAGCGCCGTTATCCAGGAAGGGCTGTCGTTGATCACTCGCATGTCCGATTTCCTTCAGGCCGAGGCCCGTTATCTGGTGTTGTGCTCCGAGAGCGCGCCGCGCACGCCGCGCATGATGGGAGACAGCACGTATTCCAGCACGCTTTCCGTCCCCGAGAGGATGTTGACCTCGACGATCATGCCGGGGATGAAGTCCTTGGTCTTCCCGGCGTCTTCCTTGATCGTCTTCAGGACGACCCGGTAGTACCAGGAGCGCGTCAGTTCATCGAAATAGGTCTTTGCCGAGATGTTGACGATTTCCGCCCGGAGCATGGTGTCGCGCGAGAATTCGTAGGACGACGGGCGGATCTTCGCCATCATGCCGTTCCATATCTTGGTCCGGTCGTTGGGCTGCACCTTGCCTTCGATGCGGATCACGGCGTCGTCGGGCACGATTTCGGCCAGGGCCTCGCCCGAGCGGACGATGCCGCCCACGGTGTTGGCGCTCAGCCGGTAGATGGTGCCCTTGACCGGCGAGCGGACCACGCTGCGCACGATCTGCTCGTTGGCCGCGTTCACTTCCTCGGTCACGCCCTGCAGCTCCGATGCGGTGGTGCTGATCTCCTCGCGCACGTCGCGGATGAAGTCCAGATGCTCGCGGCTGATGCGCTGCTTCAGCTCCTGGATGTCCAGGGCGTATTCCTGGCTCTTGTTGCCCACCTCGTCGAGCCCGGTGGTCATCTTGGCCAGTTCGGACTTGCGCTGCAGCAGCAGCTGGCGGGACCCCACGCCCTTCCTGACCATGGGTTCGAGCATGTCGTGCTGCTGCTTGAGCACCTTCTGTTCCTCCCGGAGGTTCTGCATGTGCCGCTCGCTGGCCGCCAGGGCCGCCTCGGACTGGGCGATCTGGGTCTCCAGGATCATCACCCGCTGTTGCAGGGCTTCGGCCCGGTACTGCGCGAACTGGAGTTCGCTCAGCTCCTCGTCCGTGGCCGCGCTGGCCGCGAACGCCTCCACGCTGCCCGCGCTTTCGGCCATGAGCCGCGCCAGCTTGGCCCGCAGCTGGTTCTGCTTGATCTCCGACTTGTTGCGCTCCTTGGTGGTCGTGGTGTTGGCGATGGCCACGATGGGCTGCCCGGCCACCACGCTGTCGCCTTCGCGCACGTAGACCTTCTCCACCACGCCGCCTTCGTAGTGGCCCACCACCTTGTCGGTCAGGTTGGTCTCCACGATGCCCTGGGCTCGGACGGTCTTCTCGATGTCGCAGCTGTAGGCCCAGATGACGAACACGACCAGGAACACGGCCATGGAGACCAGGACGACCATGCTGCCCGAGACGTCTTCGAGCAGCAGGAAAAAGCGGGAAACCGGGTTTTCGCGTCTCATGCCGTTTCCTCCCTGGGAACCGGGGCCTGGCCCAGCTTGGCCAGGATGGCGTCGCGGGGGCCGTCCGCCACGAGTCGGCCCTGGTCGATGACCAGGATGCGGTCCACGATGCGCAGGATGTTCGGTCGGTGGGTGACGATGAGCATGGTCTTGCCCCCCATTTCCCGGCTCATGCGCTCGACGAAGATGCGCTCCTGGGTGGAGTCCATGGAGCTGGTGGGCTCGTCCAGCAGCAGGATGGGCGGGTCGCCGACCAGGGCGCGGGCGATGGCCACGGACTGCCGCTGCCCGCGTGAAAGGTTCCGGCCGCCTTCGGCGATGGGCATCTTCAGCCCCAGGGGATGCCTGGAGACGAAGGTGTCGATGCCCGAGATGAGCAGGGCGTGTTCCAGGGCGTCCTGGGAGACGTTGCGCGCGCCCATGAGCAGGTTGAATTCCAGGGTGCCGTGAAAGAGTACCGGCGACTGGGAGACCACGCCCATCTTCTCGCGCACCTTTTCGATGTTGAGGTGGACCATGTTGTGGTCGTCCAGGAGCAGGACGCCCTCCGAGGGGCGGGCCAGCCCGGCCAGGAGCTTGAGCAGGGTGGTCTTGCCGCTGCCCATGGGGCCGATGATGCCCACCCGCTCGCCCGCCCGGACCGAGAAGGAGATGTTCTCCAGGACGTAGGGGGCCTCGGGGTAGTAGCGGAAGGAGACCGCGTCGAAGGCCAGGTCGCCGCGCACGTTCTGGATCTGGAGGTTCCCCGCCTCGCCGGATTCCTTTTCCAGCTGGAGGATGGCGTAGAGGTCCTTGTAGGAGCGGCGGGCGAAGAGATACGAGGTCAGCAGGTTGGCCACGCTGGCGCACACGCCCACGCAGCGGCCCGAAAGGACCATGGTCGTCAGCAGGCCGCCGCTGCTCATGGACCCGCTGCCGATCAGGGCGAAGGCGACCACCACCAGCCCCACGGAATTGAGCTGGCTGAGGAAGGACGTGGTCATGGAGCAGCGCGACTGGGCGAGCCGGTAGCGCGCGCCCATCTCACCGCTCTTCTCCACCTCCTGAGCCCAGCGGGAGACGAAGGCCCGCGAGGCGTTGGTCACCTTGATCGACTCCATGCCCTGGAAGACCTCGTTGAGAAACGAGCTGCGGCGGGACTGGAGCCGG
>JAZHDH010000070.1:0-5792 GCA_036584335.1 Pseudodesulfovibrio sp.
CACGTAGAAAGCAATGCCATTCCCGACAGAAAAGTGCAACTGCCGCCATCGGTTTCCTTCGCTCCTCCCGCCGGGCTGGACCCGTGCGGGATACCAGTGCTATACCAAGGACATGAAAAGGAAATCGCCGCTTCCCCGCCGCCTCGCCCTGCTCGCCGCGACCGCGATCGTCATTGCGGCCGCCGTTCTGGGCCTGGCCCGGATCAACGAGCGCATGATCGCCCGCTACCAGGCCGTGGGTCTGGTCGTGGCCCCCGACGGACGCCCCCTCTCCGGCGTGGAGGCTGCCCTGCTCCTTTCCCCGCCCCCGCCCGAAGGGCCGCAGCGGGACGCCCTCTTCGAGCAGGAAGGCCTGGAATACGGCCGACTCGGACGCGAAGGCTCCTTCACCGGCGCCGTGGGGCCGGCCGTCGGGCTGTCCGACTCCCAAGGCGCCTTCATCGTCCGCGTCACCGGCCGCCTCGGCCCGGCCCACGCCATCCGGCTGGGGTTCGACCGCACCGGCCGCCCCCCTTTCGAGACCGCCTGGCTCGTCCTGCGGCGGCCCGGATATCCCGACGTCACCCGCACCCTCTCCCTGCTCGGCTGGCGCACCGCACCGCCCGGCTGGGGCGTCTTCGCCAACCGGTTGCCCGTCATCGTGCTGGAATAGGCGGGAGGAGCGCCCCCTGCGGCCGGGGCGTCAGGCTGCCGCGGCCGCCGAAGGCTCCATGACCGGCCCAGCCCGGCCCAAGGCCCGACACGGCCCCGGCTCCCCGATCCCTCGCAGGCGCAAAGAGGGGCGACAGGCCGCCCCGCGCTCGGAAGCGACACAAGGCTCCGCCCCCGGCGAGGCGTTCCCCACCGTTCTAGATTTCGATGAAATGACAGGCCATGCCGCCGTCATCATCCACGGTTATCTGCGCCAGTGATCCTTCATTGAGGGAGCCGGGGTTGCAGACCCGGACGTTTTCGATGACGGACCAGTCGGGCCGGTGGGTGTGGCCGTAGCAGACGAGGTCGTAGCCGACCCCGAAGGCGCGGGCGGCGGCGAGGCCGACCTGGGAACGGGGTCCCCATCCGTGGGTGATGCCGACGGTCAGCGGCCCGAGGGCGGCTGAGATCATCGGTTCGAGCTCGTCGACGAGCCGGGGGTCCCAGTCGCAGTTGTCGCGCACGCAGTGGAAGCGGGGGTGTCGGAGGAAGTAGGACCAGGTTTCGGCGGAGGTGATGTCGCCGCAGTGGACGAGATGATCGGCGGGGCCGAGCCATTTTTCATAGACGCGATCAAGCCAGACCGGAGGACGGCCCATGTGGGTGTCCGAAATGACCGCGATCAGCATGGTGGAAGAAGCGCCCTCTCGGGCGGGGTTATTCCTGAACCTTCTTGGCCCGGAAACGGATGTAGGCGTCACGCACGGCGGCATACTTGTCGATGGCGCCGTCGGTGATGGCCTCGTATTCGTTGGTCTGGAGTTCCAGGGAGACCTGGTTGACGTTCTTGTAGGCCTTGATGGCGACCATTTCGAGGAACGTGAGATCGGCGTAGGTCAGGGGATCGAGGAAATAGTCGCCCACCCAGCCCACGGATTCGCGGATGGAACTGGGGCCGATGAAGGGCCACACCAGATAGATGCCGTGACCAGCGCCCGCCTTGCCCAGGGTCTGGCCGAAGCCGTCGGCCGTGGGCCGTTCGGGCAGCCAGCGTTTTTTCGCATCCTCGGTGACGTCGACGAAGCCGAGCAGGCCGAAGCCGGTATTGGCGACGAACTTGGAGAATTCCATGTACGCGGCGTCGAACTTGCCCTGGAGGACGTCGTTCACGAAGCGCACCGGGAAGAGCATGTTGATGAAGAAATTGCGCACCCACTGGCGGGGCTTTTGCGGGACGGCCCAGGCGTAGCCGGTGGCCACGGGCTTGAGCAGGCCGTGGTACAGGCCGTCGTTGAAATAGAACCAGATCTTGTTCCAGACAACCAGGGGATCGGCGACCAGGGTTTTGGTGTCGGCGTACTCGTCGTCGGTGAAGTCGGCGTAGTCGGTGGAGTCGGCGGCGGCGCCCGCGCCCTTCATGTCCGTGAGCTGGGCGACGACCGGGGCGTCGGCCAACTCATCGCCGGACGCGAAGGCGGACCCCGCTCCCATCATCAGGAGCGCGGCCAGCAAAAACGCGGTAGGCAGCCGGAAATTCATGCTTCCATTATCCTTGCTGTCCGAGGGTGGCATTGTCGTCGCTCTTGCCCTCGTCCAGTTGCTTGACTCTATTCTTAATCAATTCCAGCAGCTTTTGTCCATCCCCATCGGCAAGGATCTGGGAGAACTGGCTGCGGTAATTGGCGACCAGGCTCACGCCTTCGGCCACCACATCGTATATCATCCATGTGTCTTGAACCAATCTCAATCGAAATTCAACAATTATTTTCTTGTCTTTGTCATCAATTTCCGTGAGTACCCGCGCCTTGTTGCCCTGGACTTCCTGCTTCACGTAGTTGACGGCCTGCCCCTCGTAGGCCGGAATCCGCTTGAGATAGGTGCGCTGAAGAAGCTGAACGAACGACTCGACAAGGTCGTTCTGGAGCTGGGGGGCCATGTCGAGCCAGGGTTTGCCCACGGCGTACATGGTCACCAGCCGGAAGTCGATGTACTGCTCGGCGGTGGCGCGCAGCTCCTGAATGGCCGCGTCATGCTTGACGGGATCGGTGACGGCCGGGTCGGAGAGCAGCTTGATGAGCTTGTCCGCCCCTTCCTTGACCCGGTCCATGGGGGTCTGCCCGGCCGTGGCCGGGGACGCGCCGAGCAGGCAGGCGCAGGCCAGCACCAGCGACGCAACGATCTTCTTGTATCTCATGTCTCCCTCTGAAGTCGAACCCTTGTCGGCTAAACCTTGCCGAAAGCGAATTTGCTGATAAGGTCTTCTAAGTCGATTGCCGGGTTGGTGTCAAACAGCGTGTCGCCGTCCTTGATCGGCTCGCCCAGGCCGCCCGGCGAAATCTTGAGGTACTTGTCGCCGATCAGGCCGTTGGTCTTGACCGAAATGATGGCGTCGTCGGTGAGATGCACGGCCTTGTCGATGAGCATGGTCACGGCGGCCATGCCCTTATCCTGGTTGATGCCGATGCCCTCCACGAACCCGATCTTCACGCCGAACATCTGCACCGGGGCGTTGACCTTGAGGCCGGATATGTCCGAAAAGTTGGCCTTGACGGTGTAGTACTTGTCCGTGAACAGCTGGACGTTGCCGAGCTTGATGCTCATGTAGGCGATGGCCACCAGCCCGACAAGGACGAAGAGGCCCACTGCGGTTTCTTTCTTGAACTTCACGTCGCTACCCTTCACTCGGTTAGGATTCGCCCAGTATCTTGCCGCACTTGCGCTTCATGATCGCCTGGGACAGGGGGGGCATGGTCAGCCTCGGAGCGTCCCGCTCCCCGGCGGCGCGATCCAGGAAGTTGCGCAGATACGGGTCCGTCGTGCGCTCCAGCTCGTCGATGGTTCCCTGGAAGAGGCACCGCCCCTCGCCCAGGACGACCACGAAGTCGGCCAGGGCGCGCATGCTCGCCAGGTCGTGGGTGACGACGACCATCGTCATGTCGAAATGCCCCATCATCTCGAGCAGCAGCTGGTCCAGCCCGGCCGACATGACCGGGTCCAGCCCCGAAGTCGGCTCGTCGCAGAACAGAACCTGCGGGTCCATGACCAAGGCCCGCGCCAGCCCGGCGCGCTTGCGCATGCCGCCGGACAGTTCGTTGGGAAAAAGCTCCATGGCGTGGTCGAGCCCGACCATCTCCAGCCGGTCGCGGACGATCTCCATGATCTGCTGCTCGGCAAGCCGGGTGTGCTCCCGCAGCGGCAGGGCGATGTTGTCCTTGAGCCGGAGCGACCCGAGCAGCGCGCCGTCCTGGAAAAGCACGCCCATGCGCTGGCGCAGACAGTGCATCTTGCCGCGCGAAAGCGCGGACATGTCGTGACCGCCGAAAAATATCTTCCCGTCGATGGGCGGCTGAAGCTGGAGGATGTGCTTGACCAGGGTGGACTTGCCCGAGCCCGAGCCGCCGACGACCATGGACAGCTTGCCGCCCGGAAACTCGATGTCCAGTCCGCTGACGACGGCCTTGCCGCCGTACCCCACACTGAGGTTTTCCAGCCGTATGCTCGGCGCCTTGCTCATGCCCATGAAATGCGGCCCTACCAGAGAAGCGACGTCAGGACGTAGTCGGCGGCCAGGATGACGACGCAGGATTTGACCACCGCGCTGGTGGTGGATTGGCTCACCCCTTCAGGCCCGGCGTGGCCGGACCGGAGGTGGGTGTAGTACCCCTCGAAACAGCAGATGGCGCAGACCAGCGCGCCGAAGACCACGGCCTTGACGAAACCGCCCTCGATGTCCTCCCAGTCCAGGGAGTCCATGACCCGCGACCAGTACACGCCCTCGTTGGCCCCCAGCAGCTTGACGCCGGTCAGCCAGCCGCCCCACATGGCGATGAGGTTGAAGAAGGCCGTCAGGATCGGAAACGAGATCAGGCAGGCGGCCATCTTGGGGGCCACCAGGTAGCGCTTGGGGTTGATGTCCATGATCGTCAGGGCGTCGATCTGCTCGGAGATGCGCATGACGCCGATCTCGGCGGTCATGGCCGAACCGGCCCGGCCGGTGAGCATGATGGCCGAGAGCACCGGGGCCAGCTCGCGGACCATGGACAGGGCCACGCCCGTGCCCAGGAAGCCGTCGGCCCCGAAGGTGGACAGGGCGTAATAGAGCTGCATGCCCATGACCATGCCGGTGAACAGCCCGATGAGCGCGATGACGCTGACGGACTGGACGCCGATGAAATAGACCTGGCGCACGGACTTGGAGAACTGGCCCCAGCCCGCGAACATCAGGACGACGGATTCCAGGAAGAACAGGAAGAGGCCGCCCAACTCGTCCAGGGCTTTCCCGACGACGGCGATGGGGCCGACCTGCGTCAATGCTGTGCTTTGTGCCTTTTGGGCCATGAACGGTTCCACCTTGTCGCCCCTCCTGCGGGACGAACCATCCGATTTGCCTTCCGCATTTCGTCCCGGATCACCGCCGAAACCCGGGCCGCCGATGCCTGCAACCTGCAACAATTCTTCGTCGTGTACCCAATCCGTCGGCAAACGGCAAGGCCATTAGGCCATAAATCTCGGTCAGATAATTATTTGCCGCATCGCGTTTTGGTCATTTGGCCCTGCCCTTGCCGTTCTTGCGCGTCCACCAGTCCGGGTCCGGGCCGAGGAACCACCAGTCCTTGTGGTCGGTGGCGGCCACGGTTTCGGCCAGTTCGCGGCCCCACTGCGTGCGCACCCGCTGCACGGCCATGTCCAGCCAGTCGCCCGCGTAGCGGTTGCCCTGGTCCTTCTCCTCCTTGAGGTTGAGGATGAAGTCGATCTGGTCCGCGTCCTGGGCCAGCTTCGCCTCCAGGGTCTCGGTCTCCTCCAGCTCCTTCCAGTAGCCGAGGATGTCCTCCTCCAGGCCGGTGCCGCGCGTGGCGTGCTCCAGGGCCAGGGTCCGGGCGGACTGGTTGTAGATGCGGTTCACGTAGTTGAAATCGCCGGTACGCGCCTCGTGCAGGTCGTGGAACAGGCACATGTAGGTGGTGCGGGCCACGTCGGCCCCGGCCATCAGCGCCAGGATGTGGCCGATGACCGCCGTGCGGAAGGAGTGCTGGGCCACGTCCTCGCTGCCGGACCCCAGGAACTGGTAGCCCGTGCGCGGCGTCTTGCGCAGCATCCCGCATTCGTTGAGAAGGTCCACTATCCTGGTCAGCCGGTCGCGCCCGTTCGTCTCCGCCATC
>JAZHDH010000071.1:0-25196 GCA_036584335.1 Pseudodesulfovibrio sp.
CGGACAAAGGAGTCGGCGTCATGAGAGTGATCATTGTCGGAGGCGGCAAGGCGCTCTATTTCCTGGGCCGCAACTTCGTTTCGAAAGGGTATGAGGTGGTCATCGTCAACAAGGACCCCGAGGAGTGCCGTCGGTTGTCCCGCCAACTGGCCGTCGAGGTGATCTGCGGCGACGGCGGCGACGAGCACATCCTGGCGCAGGCCGGGGCCAGGCGCGCGGACGCCGTGCTCGCCATCGCCCCGAGGGACCAGGACAACCTGGTCATCTGCCAGTTGGCCGCGCTCCAGTTCGGCGTGCCTCGGACCGTGGCCCTGGCCAACGATCCCGACAACGTCGAGATATTCGAACAACTCGGGGTGTCGGCTTTCTCGACCACCAAGATCGTTGGGAGCCTGATCGAACAACGCGCCGCCCTTGAGGAGATAACGAATCTGCTCCCGGTGGGCGAGGGGCGGGTCAACGTCACGGAAATCATCCTGTCTCCGGACGCTCCAGTCGCAGGCCGACAACTCAAGGATATCGTGCTTCCCGAGAACACCCTGGTCGCCGTGGTGATACGCGACGGCAAGCCCATCGTGCCGCGAGGCGACAACGACCTCCAGGCCGGGGACACCGTGGTGCTGATAACGCTGCCCGAAAACCACGGCTCGGCCCTGAAAATCATCACCGGTGAAGGGAATTAGGGCTTGCCATGAGGGAAAGGACCTATCTCCGGCAACGATATGCCGCCATGCTCTGCTCCGTGGGGCTGGTCTGCCTCATCTGCGGCGTGGCCATGCTCTCTCCGCTGCTGGCGCTTCTAGCCTGGCCCGAGGAAGCCTCCAACGCCATGGCGTACGTCCTCCCGGCGGCGGCGCTGTGCGGACTCGGGGGCCTGCTCCTCTCCCTCCGCCGTTTTGCCACGCGAGAACACCTGTCCGTACAGGAGGGCGGCGTGATCGTATGCCTGAGCTGGCTGCTGGTGGTAGCCTTCTCCACCTGGCCGTTCATCGCTACCGAGGGGCTCTCCTTTTCCCAGGCCGTGTTCGAATCCATGAGCGGCTGGACGACCACGGGACTATCGGTGGTGGACGTGGAGAAGGCGGCCCACACCACCCTGTTGTGGCGCAGCGTCATCCAACTCCTCGGAGGCGCGGGGCTGGCGATCATCATGATGTCGGCCATCCTCGGCCCGGCCGGGGTGGGAGTGTCCAGCGCCGAAGGACGCGGCGACCAACTGGTCCCCAACGTCAAGCGTTCGGCCCGGCTCGTCATGGCCATATACGTGTGTTACGCCGTGGCCGGGACCCTCGCGTACCGGATAGCCGGCATGGCCTGGTTCGACGCTGTGAACCACTCCTTCGCCGCCATCTCCACCGGAGGCTTTTCCACGCGAGCCGAGAGCATCGGCCACTGGAATTCACCGGTCATCGAGGCCGTGACCATTCCACTCATGATCCTGGGCAACCTGAGCTTCGTTACTGCCTGGTTCCTCTGGCGCGGCCAGGTGCGCGCCGTAGCCCGAAATGGGGAAGTCCGCCTGTTTGCGTTGCTGGTTCCGCTGGCTTCCGCCGCTATTTTTTTCCTCACCAGCACGGCCCTGTACCCGCACCTGGGGAAATCCCTGCGCGTGGCGGTGTTCGAGACCGTCTCGGCCCTCACCACCACGGGCTTTTCCACGGTGGGCTATGGCGACTGGAACGGGTTCGGCATGGCGGTTCTGCTCGGACTGATGCTCATCGGCGGCGGGACGTGCTCGACGGCGGGCGGCATCAAGCAGTTCCGCATCCATCTCCTGTGGCGCGCCCTCGTTCTTGAGGTCCGGCGCTTGGCCGCTCCCCGCAACGCGGTGCTGGAAAGCCCCCTGTGGGAAGGGGAGCGGCGGATATTTCTGGATGACGGGCAGGCGCGGCAGGCCTCGGTCTTCGTCTTTCTCTACCTGGCCCTGTTTGCCCTCGGCGTCCTGCTGCTCTGCGCCTGCGGGTTCAGCCTGGAGCATTCCCTGTTCGAATTCGCATCCGCGCTGGGAACCGTGGGGCTCAGCATCGGGGTGACCTCGGCGGAGATGCCGGATTCGGCGCTGTGGGCCGAAAGCCTGGCCATGTTCCTGGGACGCCTGGAATTCCTGGTCGTCATCACGAGCCTGTTCAAGATCGGCGGGGATGCGGGCAACTATTTGACGAAAGAGGCCAAAGGAAGGCGCCATGGGTGATCAACGGAATGCAACGCAACGATACCTGGTCTGTGACGCATCGAACGACACAGGGACCGCCCACGGCGGGCTTTGGACCCGTAGCCCCCTGAGCTGCCTGGAAGCAGCCATTGAGGCAGCACCGGAAATGATCCTGATCCGGTTTCCCGAGCCGATCGACCCCACCCATGAGATGTACCTGGAGCTGTGCGAGGTCCTGAAGCACAACAGGCACACGCGGGGCTGCGCCGTTACCGCCCTGATGCCCGGCAAGGACCGGTCCCTGATGGACAGGCTGCACTCGTCAGGCGTCGACTATGCCACGACCGTATCCGGCGGCGGGCTGGATGATCGGAAGGTGCTTGATATCCTCGGCTCTTTCGGCGAAGGGCAACGCGTGGACCATTGCCGGGACACCCTTTGTCCCTACCTGCGCAGCATGCCCCTCGATGAGTCCAGGGCCATGACCGTCTGCGGGGCCTATCTGGACCGCATGGTACTCGGCGGCCGTCGGCTGCACGAATTGTGCGAGACGGAAAACCATGTCGGCTGCGAATACTTCCAAAACCCCAGAGTTCGTGCATGACCTTCGGTAGCAACGTTCTCAAGATACATCCTGCCGGACTCGTTCTGTCCAGCTTTCTCCTGGCGATTTTCACGGGGGCCTCCCTGCTTTCCCTGCCTTGGGCCACCTACCAGGGGGGCATCCCCCTGATCGACGCCCTGTTCACGGCCACGTCCGCCGTGTGCGTGACGGGGCTGGCGGTGGTGGATACCGGCGGCTTCTTCACCCTTTTCGGCCAGATCGTGATCCTGGCGCTCATCCAGATCGGCGGGCTCGGAGTGATGACCATCTCGGTGTTCCTGTTCCGCTGGATGGGGCGGGGCATCTCCATCAGGCACAGGATGGCAATGCAGGACGTTTTCGCGCATACACCCCGCGAAGACATTCTCGGCCTGGTCCGGAGCATCATCTACTTCACTCTGACTGCGGAGTTGCTCGGGGCCATCGCGCTGACCATCCAATGGGTCGACGATTTCGGCCTTCACGATGCGCTCTATCATGGTGTCTTCCACGCCGTTTCGGCATTCTGCAACGCGGGTTTTTCCACCTTCTCGGACAGCATGACCAAGTTCGGAGATGGTGTGGCTCTCAACCTGACCGTTTGCGGATTGATCATTGCGGGAGGTATGGGATTTCCCGTCATCCACGAACTGCGTTTCTGGCTGACGAAACGAGACGGCAGGCGTCCGAGGCTCTCGGTGCAAACCAAAACCGTCTTGTGGACGACGCTTCTGCTCATTGTCGTCGGAGCGCTGTTATTTCTTCTGTTGGAAAACCTCAACTCCATGCAGGATACTTCCATCCGGCACAAGGTACTGGCCTCGGTATTCCAGTCCGTCACCTGCCGGACGGCGGGCTTCAACACGGTCGACATCGGATCACTGAAGGACGCCACTCTCGCCCTGATGCTCTTCCTCATGTTCTTCGGCGCGTCGCCGGGATCGTGCGGCGGAGGCGTCAAGACAACCACCCTCGCCCTGCTGACGGCGTTCACCTGGAGCCGAATCAAACGGCGTCAACGCGTGAACATGTTCAAGAAGAGCATCCCGCAGGAAACCGTGACCAGGACCATGTCCCTCATGCTCGTGTCCATCGGGATCATCGGGGTCGTCCTGTTCCTGTTGCTGCTCGGCGACACGGCCATCGGCTACGAAGCGAGTGCACCGCGTGGCGCCTTCCTGAGCTACCTTTTCGAAACCGTGTCGGCGTTCGGAACGGTGGGGCTGTCCATGGGCATCACGCCGCAACTCAGCACCTGGGGCAAGATCTGGATAATCCTGATGATGATCGTCGGCCGGGTCGGCGTCCTGACGTTCGCCTACATCGTGGTCGGTGCGGGGACCTCGGGCGGCATTGAATATTCCGAAGAAAACGTGATGGTTGGGTAGGAGATATCGGTTATGAAACGATTTGCGGTTATCGGCCTCGGCAATTTCGGTTTTTACGCGGCCAAGGCTCTGTTCGAGGACGGCAACGAGGTCGTTGCCATGGACTCGGACAAGGGACGGGTCCAGGCCATCGACGCCTTTTCCACCGAAGCGATCGTGATCGACGCCACCAACCGGGAGTCGCTGAAGGCGCTCGGCCTGGAACAGATGGACGGGGTCATCGTCTCCACGGGAACGCGGATCAGCATCAGCATCCTGATCTGCCTGTACCTCAATGAAATCGGGGTAAAACAAATTCTGGTGAAAGCACTGGACGACGACCACGCCAAGATACTGCGCCGCGTGGGGGCGACCCAGATAATCCATCCGGAACGGGACTCCGCCGTCCGTGTCTCCCGCAGCCTGTCGCGGCCTAACATCCTCGACTTCATCCCCCTGGCGGAGGAATACGACCTGGCCCAGGTCGAACCCCCCAGTGAGTTCATCAACAAGAACCTCAAGGAATTGAATCTCCGGGCCAAGCACAACGTCCACATCATCGCGATCAAGGAGCGTTCCCCCGAAAACTTCATGCTCGTCCCGCCCGCCGATTTCACCATCAAGGCCGACGACATATTGATTCTTCTCGGCAAGACCGACGACATCAAGAAGATCAAGGCGTTGAAGTCGTAGCCGCATCGTATGAGGAAGGCTCATCTGCTTCAACGCTTGCATGGAGCACATCCATCCTGAAAAGCGGCGGCTCCCATCGTCTGGCCTGGCCTATGCGGCGGCCTTGGATGCCGCAATCCTCTCCAAACATTCGCGTCGAGAAATTAGGGACTATTTCGTGTCCGTTATGTGTCCGCTCTTTCCACGACGCCATGCGAAAACGACGACATTCCGCGCTTTCCGCACACCATGCTACAGCGTGTTCCGATTAGGCTTGGCGGCGAATAAGTCATGTTTAATTATTATGTTACGTTCTGATGTAAGTTGAATGTCCCCAAGAATGGCATTCAAGGAGGCGTTGGGTGAAGTGCAAGCTGCCTACCGAGCCTTCCCAGCCAGTCTTTCTGCCAGTCTTTCCGCCCTCAAATGCGTATACCGCTTCAACATCTGCAAGTTCTTGTGTCCGGTGATCTCGGCAATTTCGAGCAAGTCCAGATCGGTGTTTTCGAAAAATCTCGACGTCGCCTCGTGCCTGAGATCGTGAAAGGTCAAGTCCTCGATTCCGGCCTCCGCCCGTGCCCGTCTCATGGCGATTGTGATTGCATTTTCGCTCATGCCGAAGACTGGGCCGGAGATGTTGCGAGGTATACTCTTCAATATCTCGATAGCTGTAGGGGAGAGGGGAACTGTTCTTTCGGACTTGTTCTTCGTGTCTCGCAGGTAGGCGGTCTTGCGCTTGAGATCGATGTTATTCCATTCGAGGCTGGCGATCTCCGACCGCCGCATGGCAGTCTCGATGGCGAATTGGACCACCGGTTTGAAGTTCTTGGCGCATGCGTCCAGGAGGCGTTCCTCTTCACTCTTCTCGTCTTTGGAGGGCGCTGGTTGAAGGCGACGCGTCCTGCCTCCGGCCGGTTTGGGCTTACGGGCTCGCTTGACCGGATTGATCAAGCTCTCCATTCCCCAGTCGGTTGCGGCGACTTCAAAGAGCCTCGAAAGAATAGCCAGATCAAGGCGGATTGTGTTCGGCTTGACGCCGTCGCTTTCTCGCTCCTTGATAAGATCGGCGATGTCTTTGGTGCGGATCGCCGCCATGAGCTTGCTGGCGATCTCGCGTTTCTGGATGGCCTTGGCCCTTCGCGTTTCATTGGCGGCCATCTTGAGGCGAGGGATGTATTCTTCAATGAAGCGGTCGAGCGCCTCCTTCAAGGTCGTGCTCTCGGCTTCCTTGCGCGAGACGAACTGGCCTTTGTTCATCTCGGTTTCGATTTCCTGAATCCACGCTGCGGCATCAGCTTTGTACTTGAAAGACTTGCTTTGCGTTGACTGGCCTTTTTTGCGGATACGGACTTCCCATTTCTGGCCTCGTTTTCTGATGGTCGCCATGGTTGCTCCTTTTCTTGATTTCACTGGAGCAAAATTGGAGCATTCTGTCAAATAGGCACGAAAAAAGGGTTTAGCATGAAGCTAAACCCTTGATTTCCTTGGAGCCAGAACGGGGATTTGAACCCCGGACCTACTGATTACGAATCAGTTGCTCTACCATCTGAGCTATTCTGGCGAAACGGGAGACGATTTTTATCGCATGGCGGGGGGACGGTCAAGGGGAAAGGATGGGGCCAACGCGGGCGCAAGGTTGGCCCGCTCCTTGAAAGCGTCCTGCACGGAAGGGGTGTGCCGGGAAGGACGATTCGTGAAGCTTGATGAAGACAACCGCCTGAATCCAGCGAGGTTTTTCAGGCTTCAACCGGGCGAATCGTTGCGAGAGTCACCCGCTGCCGTGCACAATAATGTTCAGGGCGGGCGGGCGCGGTGTGCAAAAACGTCAACTGCAGGGAGACGGCGTGGGACGACGGTCAACCCGGAACCGGCAACATCTCGTCTTTGTCTACGGGACAATGAAACGCGGGTTTCCCAACCATGGGCTCCTGGCCGACGCCCGCTATCTCGGCCTCGCCTGCACTGCGGGACGCTACGCCCTGTATGTGGACCTGTTTCCGGGAGTCTACCCGGGCGAGGCGGTTTCGCCCATCCGTGGCGAGCTTTTTTCGGTCGGACTCAAGGAGTTGCGACACCTGGACGTCCTGGAAGGGCATCCGACCCTCTGCCGACGCGAACGCGTGGCCGTGGAGACGGACGACGGTTGCCGCGAGGCCTGGATCTATTTCTATCCGACCAGAGAGGGGAGACTCCTCCCCGGCGGCGAGTTCGATCCCGGCAAGGAACTGGCAGGCGAACCCCTGGCCGGTTGAACGCCGACTCGCCCGCCCGTGCTCCCGCCTTTGGGCGCTTGCCGTTCTGGCCGATCCCGCCCTCTTGTCCCTCCCGCCCATTCGGGGTAGGTTCTTCCCGGAACGAATCCCATCATCGCCAGGAGCGCCGCTTGAACGACAAGGATCACCTGCACGCCTTTTTCCACCCCGAGACCGTGGCCGTCATCGGCGCCTCCGCAACTCCCGGCAAGGTGGGCCACACCGTGCTGACCAACATGATCGGGGCCGGATACCGGGGCAGGCTCTATCCCGTGAACCCCAAGGCCGACACCATCGAGGGGCTGACCGTGGTCCATGCCGTGGCCGACCTGCCGCGCGGCCTGGACCTGGCCGTGGTGGCCGTGCCGAGGCAGGCCGTGCTGCCCACCCTGGAGGAATTGGTGGCCATCGGGGCCAAGTCCGCCATCGTCATCACCGCCGGGTTCAAGGAGGCGGGGCGCGAGGGGTACCAGCTGGAAAAGGCCATGACCGAGTTGTGCGTGCGCTCGGGCCTGGCCCTGCTCGGCCCCAATTGCCTGGGTATGATCAACGCCTCGGCCGGGGTCAACGCCTCCTTCGCCGCAGGCCAGCCAGCCAAGGGGTCCATCGCCTTTTTTTCGCAGTCGGGGGCGCTGTGCGTGGCCATCCTGGACTGGGCGCTGGGCGAGAACATCGGATTTTCCAAGTTCGTCTCCCTGGGCAACAAGGCCGTGCTCGACGAGGCGGACATGCTCCGCTACCTGGACGGCGACGAGGAGACCAAGGTCATCCTGGGCTACATCGAGAACGTGGAGAACGGCGGGGACTTCCTGGTCCAGGCCCGGGCCGCCTGCCTGAGCAAGCCGGTGATCATGATCAAGGCGGGGACCACGGCGGCGGGCGCCAAGGCCGCGTCGTCGCATACCGGGGCCATCGCCGGGTCGGACCAGACCTACACCGCCGCCTTCCACCAGTCCGGCGTCATCCGCGTGGGCGACGTGGCCACGCTCTTCAACCTGGCCCAGGCCTTCTCGACCCAGCCGCTGCCCAAGGGGCCGAACCTGGCCGTGGTCACCAACTCCGGCGGGCCGGGCATCCTCACGGCCGACGCGGCCGACCGTTCGCGCCTGACCATGGCCCCGCTGTCCCAGAAGACCGTGCAGCGGCTCCAGGAGTTCCTGCCCAGCTACGCGGCCTTCTACAACCCCGTGGACATCGTGGGCGACGCCGACGCCAAGCGCTACCGCAAGACCCTGGAGGTGGTGTCCGAGGACCCCATGGTCCATTCCATCCTGGTCCTGCTCACGCCCACGGCCTCGGTGCAGATCGAGGAGACGGCCGAGGCCGTGATCCGCACGGCCCGCAAGTGCGGCAAGCCGGTCTTCGCCTGCTTCATGGGCAAGACGCGGGTGCGCGCGGCCAGGGCGCGGCTGATGGAGGCGGGCATCCCGTGCTACGCCTTCCCGGAGCCTGCGGTGAAATCCATCGAGGCCATGTACGAATTCTTCCTGTGGAAACACCGGCCCGCGCCCCAGTACGCGGAGGTGGCGCGCGATCTGCCCCGCGCCCGCAAGGTCATCGACGACCACCTCGCGCGGGGCGTGCCCGAGATCGTGGAGTTCGAGGCCCAGGAGGTGCTGCGCGCCTACAACCTGCCCACGCCCACGACCCTCCTCGCCCGGTCCAGCGACGAGGCCGTGGCCGCCGCCGAGTCCATCGGCTATCCCGTGGTCCTCAAGATCGCCTCGCCCGACATATCGCACAAGTCCGACGTGGGCGGCGTGGTCGTCAACCTGGCCACGCCCGGCGAAGTGGCCGACGCGTTCAAGGCTATCACGGCGAGGGCGCAGCGCATGCGCGCGGACGCGTACATCGCGGGCTGCCTGGTGCAGGAGATGGCTCCCCCCGGCGTCAGGGAGGTGATCATCGGCTTCAAGCGCGACGAGCAGTTCGGGCCGATGCTGATGTTCGGCCTGGGCGGCATCTACGTGGAGATCATGAAGGACATCTCGTTTCGGCTGGCCCCGCTTTCGCGCCAGGACGCCTTCCAGATCGTGCGCGAGATCAGGTCCTACATGCTGCTCAAGGGGCTGAAGGGCGAACTGCCGGTGAACTTCAAGGCCCTGGAGGAGGTCCTGATCATCATGTCCAGGCTGGCCATGGACCTGCCCGAGGTCTGGGAGGCGGAGTTCAACCCGGTGCTGGTCAACCACGAGCGCGCCCTGGTGGCCGACGTGCGCATGACGTTGCACGTGAAGGACGGCTGATCCTACTTTTTTCGCAGTTCGGTCACCGATTCCCCGCCGATGCCCCAGTTGTCGGTGTCCACCTCGTCGATGATGACGAAGGTGGTCGCGGGGTTCTTGCCGAGCACATCGGCCAGCAGGCCGGTCACGCCCCGGATGAGTTCCTTTTTCTGATCGGCGGTGGCGCCTTCGCGGGTGATGCGGATATTGACGAACGGCATGGTCGGCTCCTTTGCGCTTGCCGGTTGCGGTGGATGCGCCATCCTAGCACGGCGCGGCGCGGGACGAAACCGGCGGGCGGACTGGAAAATCCTCCCGGATTTGTATAGGGATTCGGGAGCATCCGGCCCCACGGATGCCCCCGCAAGCAAGGAGTGGATCGGGAAATGGGACATACGAACGACGCCCCGTCGGCGCGTGGCGGGAAATCCGGCCCGGCGTTGGCGCTGCTGCTCGCGCCCCTGCTGCTGTTCATCGGCCTGAAGGTCGCGCTCAACACCGACGCGCTGGGCACGGACACGATCCGGCCTCTGGACACGACCCGACTGAGCAACGTGGGCAGCCGGCTGGCCTACACCCCGCCGTTTACCGTGTTCGGCGACCTCACCGACGGCATGTACCCGGCGGCCAAGGTCTTCGAGGACGGCAAGCGCCTGGGCGTCAGCGTGGACTGGCACCGCGACCTGTCCGACCAGGGCATGGGCCGGACCTTCCACCAGTCCCACCGCGTCATCTTTTCCACCTCGGACAACACCCACCCGCTGCACAACGGCCGCAGCTACGCCGTGGCCTGCAACCCCCTGGCCTGGCTCAACGTGGACTGGCTGACCCTCGGCCTGCTCGGCGCGCTCTGGCTGGGGCTGGGGCGGCTGCGGGATGATCCTGCGGCCGACCGGCTGCGCCGCGCCCCGGGGCTGTGGCTGGCGCTCTTCCTCGCGGACCGTTTCGCCACCCTGGTCTCCTCGCCCAATTTCGCCCTGTCCCTGGTGCCCGACTCGGGGTCGTACACCATCCTGGTCGACCGGTTCGATTCCCTGAAGGGGCTGCTCTCCGCCTTCCGCACGGCCGGGTACCCCGCGTTCTATGCCGTGACGCCCGACGCGCTGATCCCGGCCGTGCAGCTCGCCCTGCTGTTCGGCGGGGTGTATGTGGTCTATCTTGGCCTGCGCGCGCTGTCGCCCGACGGCTGGGCGCCCCTGGCCGCCTGCCTGCCCCTGCTCACGCTCAACGGCGTCTACCGGCTGGACGCCATCGCCTTCAGCCACCTGCTCCTTCCCGATGTCCCGGCCCTGGCCATGGGGCTCCTGGCCGTGGGCGGCTGCCTGCTGCTTTTCAGGGACGAAACCCGCAGGGGGTGGCGGCTCGGCCTGTGCGGCCTGGCCGTGTTCTGCGCCTACCAGCTCAAGCCGTCCTATCTCTTCCTGGTGGCCTGCCTGCCGGGCATGGCCCTGGGCTGGGTCGCGCTCTGCCGCCGGGCCGACTGGAAGGCGGCGCTCACCTCCGTGGTCCTGCCGCTGGTCCTGGTGGTGGCCGTGCCGCTGGTGGCCTTCTGCGGGCTGCGGCTGGCCGTGGTCGGCCAGTTCGGCCTGGTTTCGGCGGGCGGTCGCCAGCTCATCGGGCTGGCCGGGAACTTTCTGGACCAGGAGACGGCCGGGCGCGTCTCCGAGGGGCGGCGGGCCATGGCCCGCGACGTGGCCGGGATCATCCGCGAGAAGAAGGCCCTGGCCCCGGCCGGCGCAACGGGCGAGCGGCTCTACCGCCACATCTTCCGCACCTACGACTGGATCATCTACGGCAACGGCGAGCTGGGCCGCTACTGCGGCGGCATGGCGTGCGACGAGCAGCTGGGGGCGCTCTCGCGCGAGGTGCTGGCCCTGCATCCGGACCGTTATCTCTCCTGGCTTGCGGCGTCCGCCAAGGACAGCGCGGGCCGCGTCGTCCTGCTCGGCCGCTGGCGGCTGGCGGTGCTGGCCGGGCTGGGGCTCTCCCTGGCCTTCTTCTGCGCCGCGCTGCTGCGCGCCCGGAGCGTGGTCGGCATCGGCAGGGGGCTGCGCGAGCAACTGCTCGGCTGCGACATGAAGATGATCGCCTGGACCTTCGTCTGCCTGTCCGTCCCGAGCCTGCTGGTGGTCATCCTGGTGGCCATCCCCTACAGCCGCTACCTGCTGCCCACGCGCATCCTGTTCCTGCCCCTGTGCCTGTACCTGGCGGGAACGCTGTTCCGGGGCGGCGTCCGGCTGTGGCGGGCCGTGCCGGAGAAGTAGCCCCGGCGGGGAAAGGTCGATTTGCCCCTTGCCATCCGGCGGCGAGGCCTTATTTTCCCGGGTATCATGCTTCGCGCGCGCGTCGGTTCCGGCCACCTCTTTCTCCGCCAGGGCGACATCACCACCGTTGATGCGGACGCCATCGTCAACGCCGCCAACTCCCGGCTGGCCGGGGGCGGGGGCGTGGACGGGGCCATCCACCGCGCCGCCGGACTGTCGGCGTTGCGGAGCGCCTGCGAGGCCATCATCGCCCGGATCGGATCGCTCCCGCCCGGGGAGGCCGTGATCACCCCGGGCTTCGGCCTGCCCGCCCGCCATATCATCCACACCGTGGGGCCGGTCTGGCGCGGCGGCGCGGACAGCGAGCCGGAGCTGCTGAAAAACGCCTACCTGAACAGCCTGCGGCTGGCCCGCGAACACGGTGTCCGAACCATCGCCTTTCCCGCCATCTCCTGCGGCGTCTACGGCTACCCCGTGGCCCAAGCCGCCCGCGTCGCCCTGGCCGCCCTCGTCGAGGGGCTCACGGCCGGACTGGCGGAGGAGGCGGGCATGGTCCTGCACGGCGAGGCGGCCTTTGCCGCCTGGTCGCAGGCCGCCGAGGCCTTTCTTTAACCCGTCAAGGAGATACGCATGGAAATCAGGGGAACGACCATCGTCGCGGTCAAGGACGAACACGGGACCGCCGTGGCCGGAGACGGCCAGGTGACCATGGGCCAGGCCGTGGCCATGAAGCATACCGCGCGCAAGGTGCGCCGCATCTACAAGGACAAGGTCACCGTGGGATTCGCCGGGGCCACCGCCGACGCCTTCACCCTGTGCGAGCGGTTCGAGGCCAAGCTGGAGACCTATGCGGGCAACCTGCTGCGCGCCGCCGTGGAACTGGCCAAGGACTGGCGCACGGACAAGTACCTGCGCAAGCTCGAAGCCATGCTCCTGGCCGCCGACGGCGAGCATATCCTGATCATCTCCGGCACCGGCGATGTCATCGAGCCGGACGACGGCGTGGCCGCCATCGGTTCGGGCGGGTCCTACGCCCTGGCCGCCGCCCGCGCCCTGCGCCAGAACACGGACCTGCCCGCCGCCGAGGTGGCGCGGAAGGCCATGGAGATCGCGGCCGACATCTGCGTCTACACCAACAATCACATCACTTTGGAAACTCAGGAAAAATAGATGAGCAACCTCACCCCCCGAGAGATCGTCTCCGAACTGGACCGGTACATCATCGGCCAGCAGGCCGCCAAGCGGATGGTCGCCATCGCCATGCGCAACCGCTGGCGTCGCCAGCAGATAGACCCCGAACTGCGCGACGAGATCGCGCCCAAGAACATCATCCTCATGGGTCCCACCGGCGTGGGCAAGACCGAGATCGCCCGCCGCCTGGCCAAGCTGACCAACTGCCCGTTCTTCAAGGTCGAGGCCACCAAGTTCACCGAGGTGGGCTACGTGGGCCGCGACGTGGAATCCATGGTCCGCGACCTGATGGAGATCGGCGTGAGCATGGTCCGCAAGGAGGAGACCGAGAAGGTCCGGATCAAGGCCGAGAAGAACGCCGAGGAACGGCTGCTCGACCTGCTCCTGCCGAGTCCGGCCTCCAAGCCGGCCGGGTTCTTCATGGGCTCCCAGGGCGGCGAGATCGAGCAAAAGCCCGCCACCGAGGCCGAAAACTCCACGCGCGAGAAGTTTCGCCGCATGTTCCGCAGCGGCCAGCTCGACGACCGCGAGGTGGAGCTGGAAATCACGGTCCAGTCCGGGGCTCAGGTGGAGATCATGGCCATCCCCGGCATGGAGGAGATGGGCTCGAATCTGCAGAGCGCCTTCGCCAACATGTTCCCCGGCCGCAAGAAGACGCGCAAGATGACGGTCAAGGACGCCTACCAGGCGCTCATCGACCAGGAAGCGGACAAGCTCATCGACCCGGACGCGGTCAACGAACTGGCCCGCGAGCGCGTGGAGCAGCAGGGCATCCTGTTCATCGACGAGATGGACAAGATAGCCTCGCGCCATGACGCCCACGGCGGGGCGGACGTGTCCCGCGAGGGTGTGCAGCGCGACCTGCTCCCGGTGGTGGAGGGCAGCGTGGTCAACACCAAGTACGGCATGGTCAAGACCGATCACATCCTGTTCATCGCGGCCGGGGCCTTCCACTTCGCCAAGCCCTCGGACCTGATCCCCGAGCTCCAGGGCCGTTTTCCCCTGCGCGAAGCCCTGGACTCCCTGCACAAGGACGAGTTCTACCGCATCCTGACCGAGCCGAAGAACGCCCTGACCGTGCAGTACAAGGCCCTGCTCGAAACCGAGGGCGTGGGCGTGGACTTCACCCGCGAGGCCCTGGAGGAGATTTCGGCCAACGCGGAGAAGATCAACGAGGAGACCGAGAACATCGGCGCGCGGCGGCTCTACACCATCATGGAGAAGATCCTCGCGGACCTTTCCTTTGATGCCCCGGACAAGTCCGGCCAGAAGGTGGTGGTGGACCGCGAGTACGTGCGCGAAAAGCTGGCCGACGTGATCGAGAACCGCGATTTGTCCCGCTACATCCTGTAGGCCGGACCATGCCCGCGACCATCGACCTGATCGGCGTCCCCCTGGACGAGAACTCGTCCTACCTGCGCGGCGCGGCGGCCGGGGCCGCGGCCTTGGCCAGCGCCGTGTGGTGCCAGTCGGCCAACCTCTGGACCGAGACCGGCCGCGACCTTGGCCCGGTGCTGCGCGACGCGGGCAGCATCGACCCCGGCACGGGCGCGGCGGCCCTGGAGGCCATCGAACGCGCGGCCGAGAATGCCGGGCGGTCGGGCAACCCGCCGATCTTCCTGGGCGGCGACCACTCCGTGACCTGGCCGCTGGTGCGCGGCCTGCGCCGGGCCGTGGGCGAGTTCGCCATCCTGCACTTCGACGCCCATCCCGACTGCTACGCCGATTTCGAGGGCAACCGCTTCTCCCACGCCTGCCCCTTTGCCCGGATCATGGAGGAGGAGCTGTGCGCGCGGCTCGTCTCCGTGGGCATCCGCACGGCCACCGGCCACCAGCGCGAGCAGAAGGCGCGGCTGGGCATCGAGTGGCTGGAGATGAAGGACCGCAGGGATTGGCCCCGGCTGACCTTCGACACTCCGGTCTACGTCAGCCTGGACCTGGACGTGCTGGACCCCGCCTTTGCGCCGGGCGTGTCCCATCACGAGCCGGGCGGCCTGTCCGTGCGCGAGGTGCTGGACGTCCTGCACGCCCTCGACACGCCCATCGTCGGCGCGGATGTGGTGGAACTGAACCCGGCCCGGGACGTGAACGGGGTCACGGCCATGGTCGGGGCCAAGCTGGTGCGGGAGATCGCGGGATTGATGCTCGGGTGCTGGTGACCGGGGCTACGCGGGCTGCTGGCCCCAGATCAGCACTTCGATCTCGTAGTCGGTGCGCTCCACGTAGTCGTCCGGTCCTTCCCGGAACGCTTCGAGGTGCTTTTCAAGGAACGCGCGCTCGACCTCGACGCCGTAGGGGATGAGCATGGCGGTTGCGGCCTTGATGGCCGCCTCCAGGGTGCGCCGCTCCACCCACTGGCCGCCGACCAGGATGCTCCTGCAGGCGATGCCCTCGCCTTCGAGCCACCGGCGCATCTCGGGGCCGTTGTTGAAGATGCGCGGGCTCTTGCCGTATGCCTCGAAGACGCCCGCCAGGACGTCGGAGCGCATCACCCCGGCGAAGCCCATGAACACGGTCGGGCCGCCCGCCAGGCGGAGCAGCTTGCGCCGCGACTCGTCGCTCTCGATGGCCGGGGTCATGGAGCAGAAGATGATGTCGTAGGGGCCTTCGCCCGAAAAGTCGTCCCAGCGCGAGTGGATGTAGTCGATGTTGTGCAGGCCGAGCTTGCCGGCGTCCTCGCGCAGGATGTCCAGCATCCGCTGCGAGACGTCCACGGCCACGACGCGGGCCGCTTCGCGGGCGATGCGCAGGGTGTACATGCCGCTGCCGCTGCCCACGTCGAGTACGGTCCGGCCCCGGAAATCCACTCCGGCCTCTCGGATGCGGCGCAGCATCCCGGCCTCGTAGTTGTCGTCTCCGGGCTCGTAGCGGGGGAAGGTTTCGGCCTTCTTGTCCCAGAATTCGGCGCTGGTGCGATCTGGCATGTCGTCCCCTATTCCGCTTCCTCGCCTTTCTTCAGATCGGCGATGGCCTCGGCGTAGGCCTGGAACACGTCGTCGCGGTTGATCAGGCCGATGATGTCGCTGGTGTCGGTCTGGGAGACCACCGGAATCTGGCCGTAGTCGGTGTTCACGAACCGCAGCAGGGCCTGGTACAGGTCGTAGTCCGGCCGGACGTAGACCGGGCGCGACATCAGGTCGCGGACCACCACCAGGTCGTGCAGCCCCTCCTCGAACATCCAGTTGCGCACGTTGTGGATGGAGACCATGCCCGAGTACCAGCCGTCCTCCCGCTTGACCGGGAAGTTGAGCTGATCGGTGTTGGCGATGATGTCGGTCAGGGCCTTGAGGGTGGTGGATTCCTCGAGCACGACCACGTCGCCGGGGTTGTAGAAGTCCGAGACGTGCATCTGTTCCAGGATGTTGATGGTCGCGTCCTCGGCGTGGGCCGGGGAGTCGAACTTGTTCTCCACCTGGTGCTCGTAGAGCGAGACGTTGCGGCTTAAGACCAGGCACAGGGCCGAGGCGAGCATCAGCGGGGCGAGCAGGCCGTAGCCCTGGGTCAGCTCCGTGACCATGACCAGCGGGCCGATGGGCGCGTTGGCCACGCCCGCGAAGAACGCGGCCATGCCGACCAGGATGTAGGCGCCCGGCTGGGTCACAATGTCCGGGAAGAAATGGTGCCCCAGCTTGCCCACCAGGCCGCCGGACATGCCGCCCACGAACAGGGCGGGCGCGAACATGCCGCCGGACATGCCCGATCCGATGGTCACCGAGGTGGCCAGGGTCTTGCCGACGATGATGTAGCACATCCCCAGCGCCGGGATCTGGCCCAGGATGGCCAGCTCCAGCCAGCCGTAGCCGCCGGAGAGGATGCCGCCCGTGACCATGCCGTCGGTGGCGGTGTAGGGGTAGGCGATGCCGAGCAGCCCCATGCACAGGCCGCCTGCGGCCATGGACCACATCAGGCCGATCTTCTCCCGAAGCGGGAAGAAGATGTGGTATTTGATGAAATAGAAGGTGCGGAGGTACATCCAGCCCACGGCCGCGCAGACAAAGGCGAGCAGGGCGTAGAAGAACAGTTCGCGCGGGTCGTGGAAGGAGAAGCGCGGGATGCCGAAGATGGGGTCCGTGCCGAAGAAGAAGGTGAAGATCGAGTAGGAGACCACCGAGCTCATGACCGCAGGCAGGATGGCTTCGGCCTCGAAGTCCTCGCGGTAGATGACCTCCACGGCGGTGAGCGCGCCGCCCAGCGGGGCGCGGAAGATGGCCCCCAGGCCGCCCGCCGCGCCGGAGAGCAGGAGCAGCCGCCGTTCCTTGGCCGAAAACTGGAGCTTCTTGGCCAGCCAAGAGCCCACGCCCGCGCCCATCTGCGTGATGGGTCCCTCGCGGCCGGCCGAGCCGCCCGAGGCTATGGTCAGCACCGAACACAGCCCCCGAATGATGGCCACCCGCCCCTTGATGATGCCGCCGTGGTTGTGGAAGGCGTTGATGGTGGCGTCGGTGCCGTCGGTGCCGCCATTGATGGTCTCGGGGATGAAGCGGTTGACCAGCCAGCCGGTGAGCAGGCCGGTGCCGGTGGTGAACAGGGGAATGACCCAGGGGCGGTAGGCGCCCTCCGGGCCGTGGAAGATGCCTTCGCCCGCCGGTTCCGGGGAGACGATGCCCGCGAGATTGTGCTGGATGACGAATTTGCCCAGCTCGACCAGCCAGAAGAATCCCACGGCCACCAGGCCGGAAAAGCAGCCCACCAGCACGCCGATGACCAGCCAGCGGAAGGAGGCCACCGTGGTGTAGGATTTGACGAATTCCCGCCAGTAATCGAGGACGTCGGTGAATGGTTGCATCGGTTACGCCGCCCCGAGGTTGGGCCGGGTCAGTTTGATGGCGGCTTCGGGCTGGGCCAGAATCTGGCGGCCCAGTGCGATGTCCTTGCCGATGCGGTCCTTGAGTTCTTCGATGCCCGAGAACTTCCGCTCGTCGCGGATGCGCTGCACGAAGTGCACCCGGATGTCGCTGCCGTAGAGGTCGCCCTTGAAGTCGAGCAGGTGCGCCTCCACGGAAAGGGCGTCGTTGCCGAAGGTCGGGTTCCGGCCGATGTTGGCCACGCCCATGTGCACGGCCTGGTCCGACTCCACCCAGATGGCGTACACGCCCGGCTTGGGAAAGAGTTCGTCCACCAGCTTGAGGTTGGCCGTGGGGAAGCCGAGCAGGCGGCCGCCCCGGTTCATGCCGTGCACCACCTCGCCCCGGACCTGGTAGAAGCGGCCCAGCAGCGGCCGCACATGCCAGACCGAGCCCGCCTGGACCAGGTCGCGGATGCGCGTGGACGAGACCACGGCGTCGTCGATGGACACCGGGTCGAGCCGGTCCACGGTGAAGCCGTACCTCTCGCCGAGCCGGACCAGGGTCTCGAAGTTGCCGGAGCGCCCCTTGCCCAGGTGGTAGTCGTAGCCGATGATCATCTCCTGCATGTGCAGCCCGTCCACCAGGTAGCGCTTGACGAAGGCCTCGGGATCGAGCCGGGCCATGTCCATGGTGAAGTCGAGCAGCAGGCAGACCTGGGGGCCGTACTGGGAGATGAGTTCGAGCTTCTGCTCGGTCAGGGTGATGAAGGGCAGGGTGGTGTCGGGCCGGAGTACGCGCAGCGGGTGGGGGTCGAAGGTGACGACCACGCTGGTCAGATCGCGGGCCTTGGCCCGGGAGCAGGCCAGCCGGATCAGTTTCTGGTGGCCCTTGTGCACGCCGTCGAAGTTGCCGATGGTGACACAGGCTCCGGTAATGACGTCCTTGATTTCCTCTATGGTTCTGGCGATGATCATGTCGTGTGGTTGTGGTGAAAAAACTGCAGGATATGCAAAAATGGCCCGGTGTTCAAGGCCGGATCAGCCGATGGGCTTTCCGTATTGCTGGATGACGGTGTCGAGCTGGTTCAGCTCCTGCCGCTGCACGTCGGTGGTGGCCAGGGTCGAGGCCTGCTGCCGGTGGTAGGACGCCTTGCGCTGGTCGCCGCTGTAGACGGCGGAGTAGGCCAGGTGGATGTTGCCGTGGAAGGCGTCGCCGGACTCGCCCAGGATCATGCCCAGGTGGTAGTGGACCTCTGCGTCCTCGGGCACCATGGTCAGGACTTGGGTCATGTTCAGGATGGCCCGGCCATAGTCCTTGGATTCGGCCTGGATGCGCGCCATGTAGAACAGCCCCAGGGCGTCCTTGCGGTTCTTGATGAACGCCTTCTGCAGGTACTTGAAGGCCTCGGAGTAGTTGCCGCTCTTGAAATAGAAGATGCCTGTCTCGCGGCAGACCAGGGGGTCCTCCTTGTCCATGGACAGGGCCTTGTCGAAGGCGGCCTGCGCCATGTCCTGGTCCTTGAGCCGGGTCAGGACGATGCCGCGCCCGATCCAGTCCATGGCCGAATAGTCGGCCTGGGGCTTGTTGTCCCAGTACGCCTTGGCCATGGAGGCGTCCGAGAGCTTGGCCCGGATCAGCACCTGGACCCGGTGCAGCGTGTGGTTGTCGTCCTTGCGTTCGGAGAAGGAGGCGGGCATGCGCGCGATGCGGTCCTTGAGGTAGACGATGCGGTCGGACAGGCCGGGGTGGGTGGAAAGATAGCTCGGGGTCTGCGAGCTGCCGGAGTCGAACCACTTGTTCTTGAGCATCAGTTCGAAGGTTTCGGGCATGCCGTTGGGATTGTAGCCCGCCTTGACCAGGGAGTTCATGCCCACGTGGTCGGCCTCGCGCTCGTCGTCCTGGGAGTAGCCGAGCATGGCCGCCGTGGCGATGCCCTGCGACCCGGCCATGATCGCCGAGGCCGCCTTGCCCGAACCCGAGCCGCCCGTGATGCCGATGAACGCGCCCGCCAGCACTCCCGCCATGGCCAGCATGCCCACGGTCTTCTGCTTCTCCATGCGCGACGCCACGTGGCGCTGGGAGACGTGCCCGAGTTCGTGCGCGATGACGCCCACGATCTGCGACTCGCTGGTCACTTCCTGGATCAGGCCGGTAAAGATGTATATGTAGCCGCCGGGCACGGCGAAGGCGTTGAGGACCGGGCTGGCCACCACCGCGCTCTTGATGCGGAACGGCATGGGGTTCTTGGCCTTGACCACGTTCTGGACCAGGCCGTCCACGTAGGTGGTGATGTAGGTGTCGCCCACCATGTTCATCTGGGTGCGGACGATGCGGTCGAACTGCGCGCCCAGCCGGTTTTCATCCCGGATGGTCATCTTGTCCGGGCCGAGCATGCCGGAGTGCGCGGCCGTGACCGGGGAAAGGATCAGGGCCAGGGCCGCCAGGAAGGCGGGCAGGGTGGTGAACAGCCGGTTTCGCATGCAGGCTCCGTTGTTGCGGACTGAGCTCATTGTAATCATTTATCCGGCGCTGGCAACCGGCGCGGCCGGGGTGCACAAATGACGAAGCGGCCGGGGAGGCCGCTTCGCAATATCCGGGTATCGCTTGATTATTTGCTCATGGAGTCCAGGAACTCCTGGTTGTTCTTGGTTCCCTTCATCCTGTCGCGCAAGAATTCCATGGAATCGATGGAGCTCATGGGCGAGAGCAGCTTGCGCAGGATCCAGACGCGGTTGAGCACGTCCTCGCTCAGCAGCAGCTCTTCCTTGCGGGTGCCCGAGCGGTTGATGTCGATGGCCGGGTACACGCGCTTTTCGGACAGGTGGCGGTCCAGGTAGAGCTCCATGTTGCCGGTGCCCTTGAATTCCTCGAAGATGACCTCGTCCATGCGCGAGCCGGTATCGATGAGCGCGGTGGAGATGATGGTCAGGGAGCCGCCTTCCTCGATGTTGCGCGCCGCGCCGAAGAACCGCTTGGGCCGTTGCAGGGCGTTGGCGTCGATGCCGCCGGAGAGCACGCGGCCCGACGACGGGGTGACCGCGTTGTAGGCCCGGCCCAGGCGGGTGATGGAGTCGAGCAGGATGACCACGTCGCGCTTGCGCTCGACCAGCCGCTTGGCCTTCTCGATGACCATTTCCGCCACCTGCACGTGCCGGGTCGGCGGTTCGTCGAAGGTGGAGCTGACCACCTCGGCGTGGACCGTGCGCTGCATGTCGGTCACTTCCTCGGGCCGCTCGTCGATGAGCAGGACGATGAGGTCCACCTCGGGGTGGTTGGCGTTGATGGAGTTGGCGATGGTCTGGAGCATGATCGTCTTGCCGGTGCGGGGCGGGGCGACGATGACGCCGCGCTGGCCCTTGCCGATGGGGGAGAGCAGGTCGATGATGCGGGCGGAGTAGTTCTTGTCCCCGTTTTCGAGCCGCAGCTGCTCCTCGGGGTAGAGGGGGGTCAGGTTGTCGAACAGAACGAGATTCTTGGAGTGTTCGGGCTTTTCATAGCCGATTTCGCTGACCCGGAGCAGGGCGAAGTAGCGCTCGCCCTCCTTGGGCGGACGGATCTGGCCCGAAACCACGTCGCCCTTGCGCAGGCCGAACCGGCGGATCTGGGACGGCGAGACGTAGATGTCGTCCGGGCCGGGCATGTAGCTGTACATGGGCGAGCGCAGGAAGCCGAAGCCGTCGGGCAGAATCTCCAGAACGCCGTCGCCGAAGATCTGGCCGTTTTGGGAGGCGCACTGCTGCAGAAGCTGGAAGATCAGTTCCTGCTTGAGCAGCCCGCTGGGGTTTTCGACTTCGAGCTGGACCGCCAGATCGGTCAGGTCCTGCATGGATTTGAGCTTGAGCTCGGCAAGATTGAGTCTGTCCACGCCGTTGCCGTTGGAGGTGTCGGCGGGAACGGCCGCAGCGGCTGCGGCGCTTTTCTTGCGGCCCTTGCCGGGGGCTTTGCCCTTGGTGGTCTCGTTGCCAGTGTTGTTTTCGGCCATAAGTGTAGAAATATGAGTGGTTGCAGGGTTGAAACACAGATCGCCGCCTCGGCACGGTGCGCGGGGGCGAAAACATCCCGGATGGGTTGGGTGTGCGGGAAGAGAGGGACCGCTGGTTCAGGCGGCCGGGCGGTAAATGGGATTACCTCTTGCTAGGGTTTGGCGGCCGAAGCCGCTACGCAAAATGACTCAATGATTGTGCGGCATGAATCTACCGCCGGTGACGTCATAATCGACGTATACCAAACGGCGCGGCTTGACAAGAGGGGTCAGGCCTTTTCCTCCTGGGCCGCGATGACGTCGGCGAACATCTCGTTGATGTCGCCCTTGATGGCGTCCTGATCGCGGTCCAGCGAATAGGCCAGCTCCATGGAGACCAGACCCATGGCCTGCTCCAGCAGGCGCCGCTCGCCGAACGAGAGTTCTTTGTCCTTGCCGATGAGAAAGAGCTCCTTGAGCACGTAGGCCACGTCGGAGAGATCGCCGCTTTTGAGCTTTTCCGAGTACTCCCGGTAGCGGCGGTTCCAGTTCTGGCCGGTATAACCGGTGAATCCGGATCGGTCGTCCAGCGACGCAAAGATCTTCTTCCCCACACTCTGTTTGCAAACAGGCCGCAGGCCCACGTTGGCCGCGTTGGCCACGGGCACCATCAGGGTCACGTTGTTGCTTAAGATGCGGACGATGAAGAAGTCGGCTTTGACGCCACCGATCTCCTGGGACTCCACGCGCTCGACGCGTCCGACCCCCTGGGAGGGATAGACAACCAACTCATTGACCTTGAACACAGGGAAAAAACTCCTTGATCTAGCGCAAAGCATTAGCGCAGATCGCCAACATACCCAAAACGGGGGGAAGAGTCCATTGTTACCTTGCGCTATCGTCGGTCGTCGTTTCGGCGGCCGTCGGCCCGGCGGCGGAATTCTCGCTGCCTTCGGGCGCTTCGAGGGAAAAACCGTTGATGTGCTGCACGGCAAATCCCGTCCCGCGACGGTAGAGGATGTCCAGCCCCTTGAGCGCGTGCGCCAGGATGGCGGGCAGATGGGCGGCGTCGTCGGCCGGAAACGGCTCCAGCACCCAACGGCTGATGTCGCCGAAGCGGTCGGCAGGTCGGCCGATGCCCAGGCGCAACCGGTGAAAATCCGGCGTGTTCAGGCACTCCTGGATCGATTTGAGTCCGTTGTGCCCGTTGTCGCTTCCGCCCTTCTTGAGCTTCATCCGCCCCAGGGGGAGGTCCAGCTCGTCGTGGACCACCAGGACTTGGTCCGGGGCAAGCGCGTGGCGGCCGCAGATCTTGGAAACGGCCCGGCCGCTCAGGTTCATGTAGGTCCGGGGCTTGGCCAGCAGCCGGTAGGCCCCTGCGAACTTCACCCGCCACAGCAGGTAGTCGCCGGACTCCTCCAGGGGGGCGAGCAGCATGTTCTTGCGCTCGCCGGCCAGGGAAAGCAGGGCGTCCACGAGCATGAAGCCGATGTTGTGCCGGGTCCGCTCGTATTGTTCGCCCGGGTTGCCCAGGCCGACGATGACGCTCTTGTATTCCATGTTCCTCTCCGGATGCGGGCGGGGCGCCCGAACCCAGCATAACAGCACCGGGGGCCGGACGCAAAAACTCCCGGAGCGCAGGGAGCGCGCCCCGGGAGATGCTGTCGATGACGCGAAGGGGCGCTATTCGGCTTCGGCTTCGCCCTCGCCTTCTTCTTCCTCGCCGCCGCGCGGCTCGATGATGCTGACGACGGCGTAGTTCTCGTCAAACACCGGGGTGACGCCTTCGGGGAAGGCCACGTCCACGATGCGGATGGAGTCGCCCACGGCCATTTCGGTGATGTCCAGGACGATGGCGTCGGGGATGTCCATGGGCTTGCAGATGACCTCGATGGTGTCGCGGAACAGCTCGACCACGCCGCCGAGCTTGACGCCCTTGGACTTGCCGGTCAGCTGGAAGTGGACCGCGACCTTGATTTCCTTGGTCAGGTCCACGCCGAAGTAGTCGACGTGCTCGGGCAGGCCGGAGACCGGCTCGTTGCGCACGCGCCACAGCAGGGCGGGATGGGTTTCGGTCTTGCCGTCCTTCTCGATGACCAGGTCGAAGACCTTGGAGTTGCCCAGGGTGGCGTACGCCTTCTGCAGGGGCACCAGGTCTGACTTGACCGGGATGTTGTTGCCCTTGGCGTCGTAGTAGATGCCGGGGACCTTGTCTTCCATGCGCAAACGGCGGTTGGGGCCTTTGCCCAGCTTTTCGCGGACCTGGACGTTGAGTTTCAGCAATTCAGCCATGATGTTCTCTCCTTTTGCGCCCTGGCCGTCCCCTGTGGACGGACGCTCGCGCCTTAACAGGTTGCGGGGATGCTTCCCCTAGACGAAAAGTACACTGACGGACGATTCCGTGTGCACGTTGTTGATCGCTTTGGCCAGCAGCGAGGCCACGGAGCACTGCTTGATCTTGGAGCACCTCTTGGTCGGCCCCAGCGGGATGGTGTCCGTGACGATGATCTCGGAGAAGGCCGAGGCCTCCAGACGCTGGATGGCCGGGCCGGAGAGCACCGGGTGGGTGGCGCAGGCCATGACTTCCTTGGCGCCGTTGTCCATGATCACGTCGGCGGCGGCGCACATGGTGCCCGCCGTGTCGATCATGTCGTCGATGACCACGGCCACCTTGTCCTTGACGTCGCCGATGATGTGCATGGCCTTGGCCTGGTTGGGCGCGTCGCGTCGCTTGTCCACGATGGCCAGGTTGGCCCCCAGCCGCTTGGCATAGGCCCGGGCGCGCTCCACGCCGCCCGCATCCGGCGAGATGATGACGAAGTCGTCCTCGCGGCTGCGCAACTGCTCCAGCAGCACCGGCGCGGCAAAAAGGTTGTCCACCGGGCAGTTGAAAAAGCCCTGGATCTGGCCCGCGTGCAGGTCGCAGGTCACCAGCCGCTGCATGCCCGCCGTGGAGAGCAGGTCCGCCACCAGTTTGGCGGAGATGGGAGCCCTGGGCACCACCTTGCGGTCCTGCCGGGCGTATCCGAAGTACGGCACCACAGCGGTGACGCGCGAGGCGCTGGCGCGCTTGAGGGCGTCCAGCATCAGGCACAGCTCCATCAGATGGTAGTTTACCGGCGAACACGTCGGCTGCACGATGAACACGTCGTCGCCGCGCACGTTCTCGCCGATCTCGATGCGGATTTCACCGTCCGAGAACCGTTCGCGCAGGACCGGGGAGGGCTTGGTGCCCAAGTGTTCGCAGATGTCCTCCGCCAGCTTCGGGCTGGCGGAACCACTGATGATTTTAAGTTCGCCGTGCATGCATCGCTCCCCTGCTTCACGGGTTGATTGAAATGGCTGGGGCGGTAGGACTCGAACCCACGAATGTCAGGACCAAAACCTGATGTCTTACCACTTGACGACGCCCCAGCATGATTTTGCCGATATGGGGGTGGTCGCTGCGTTGCTTCGCGAAAGCCGGACCCTCGCGTATTGGGATACGCTTCGGTCCCGTCTTCCGCTCGCGCCTTGCGCTCACCCCCATCTCGACAAAATCACCATGCCGATATGGGGCGGCCGCCGCGTTGCTTCGCGAAAGCCGGACCCTCGCGTATTGGGATACGCTTCGGTCCCGTCTTCCGCTCGCGCCTTGCGCTCACCCCCATCTCGACAAAATCACCATGCCGATATGGGGCGGCCGCCGCGTTGCTTCGCGAAAGCCGGACCCTCGCGTATTGGGATACGCTTCGGTCCCGTC
>JAZHDH010000072.1:0-5662 GCA_036584335.1 Pseudodesulfovibrio sp.
CTGGCATCTCTGCGGGACACGCCGGGGACGGATGTCGTAAAGGTTTTCGTCATAACATCACCTGTCGTTCTTGATTGAAAGAAATGTGGCTACGCCACTGCCTCATCGACCGCATTCAATGGGGGTGAGCCGATTGCGGAGCGTTGGCCTGAGGTTGTCCCTCAAGTCGGGAATCGCCGTAAAATCTCCCCCTCCTCCGATTGGGAATCGGATCGCAGTCACGGGGCAAAGCAATAGGCATGCCATGATGCTGTTAAAAAAACATCATGGAAAATCAGTATGATGGAATATAAAGAAGGGGCAGATGGGCGGATTTTCGCCCAGCGTCCAGCGGGTGGTCGGCGAAAAACAGCCGATTATTATTCAGACCGTTTCAGTCCGTATTTCATCATCTTTTCGTTGAGGGTGCGGCGGGGGATGCCGAGGTCGGCGATGACGTCTTTGATCAGGCCGCCGTGGCGGGCCAGGGACTCGTTGATGAGGTGCCGCTCGAAGAGCGAGACCTGTTCCTTGAGGGTCACTGCGGAGGTGTGGGTGTCTTCCACGGCGCCGGACAGTATCTTGCCCACGCGGTCCTTGGGCGGCAGCGGGGAGAGCACGTAGCGCTCCGCGATGGTCTTGAGTTCGCGGACGTTGCCGGGCCAGTCGTGGCCCATCATCAGGGACAGGCTCTCCGGGCCGGCGGGCGGCGCGGCCATGCCGTAGGTGTCGGCGGCCCGTTCCAGGAAGAAGGAGAAGAGCAGCGGGATGTCATCCTTGCGCTCCCTCAGCGGCGGCACGGCCAGTTCCACGGTGTTGATGCGGAAGTACAGATCCTCCCGGAGCCGTCCGCCCTGAATGGCCGTCCGGGGGTCCTCGTTCATGGCGGAAATCAGGCGGAAGCTGACCTCCCTGGGCGCGTTGGCCCCCAGGGGCGTGATCTCGCGCATTTCCAGGGCGCGCAGGAGCTTGCCCTGCACGTTCAGCGGCATGGAGTTCAACTCGTCGAGGAACAGGGTGCCGCCGTTGGCCGCCTCGAGCTTGCCGATGCGCTTGCCTGCGGCCCCGGTGAAGGCCCCGGGCACGTGCCCGAAGAGTTCGCTTTCGGCCATGTTGACCGGGATGGTCGCGCAGTTCAGGGCCATGTACGGGCCTTTGGTCGAGCTGGAGAGGTGGTGGATGGCGCGGGCGATCACCTCCTTGCCGGTCCCGGTCTCGCCGAGGATCAGGACATTGGCGATGGTCGGGGCGATGTGGGTGATCTCCTTTTTCAGCGCCCGCATGCCCTTGCTGGTGCCCACCAGCCGGGAATCGATTCCCTCGCAGCCGGAAAGGGCCTTCCTCAGTTGCCGGTTTTCCATGATCAGGCGGCGCTTTTCCAGCGCCCGCTTGATGGTTTCCACGATCCGGTCCGGCTCGAAGGGTTTTTCCAGGAAATCATAGGCCCCGCCCCGGATGGCCTCCACGGCCATGGCGATGTCGCCGTGGCCGGTGAACAGGACCACCGGGATGTGCGGGTCGATGTCGGCGATCATCTTCTGAAAGGCGAGCCCGTCCAGGCCGGGCATCTTGACGTCCGTGAGCACGATTCCCGCGTAGTCGGGCGTGATCTTGCGCAGGGCCAGCCGGGCGTCGGCGAAGTCCATGACCTTGAAATCCGAGAGTTCGAGCCATTGGCGCGCGGAATCCCTCACGGACTGTTCGTCGTCGACGAGGATAACTTCTTTCATGGCTTACCCTTCCTGTTGTTGCGACAAGGGAATCCGGATGGTGAATTCGGCCCCGCCCTGAGCCCTTCGGGCCACCCGGAAATTGCCGCCCATATCTTGGATGATTTTGTAGGAAATGGAAAGACCGAGCCCGACGCCGATGCCTTCCTTCTTGGTGGTGACGAACGGCTCGAATATCCGGCTGCCGATTTCGTCGGGCACGCCCGGTCCGTTGTCCCAGACGGCCAGCACGGCCATGCCGTCTGCGGTGTCCACGACGACGCCGATCTGCGGGGACGCGACGTCGTGCAGGGCGTCGAGGGCGTTGCGGAACAGATTGATCAGCACCTGCTCCAGCCGCGTCTGGTCGCCCACCACCGGCACGGGCTTGCTGGGCATGGAGAGGGCGATGTCGCAGTTCTCGACGTGGAACTGGTGCTTCATCAGGTTCATGGATTCCTTGACCGCCTGGCGGAGGTCGAATTCGAGCTTCTTGTCCGACGACCGGCGCGCGAAGGACTTCAGGTTGCCGGTGACCTTGGCCATCCTGTCGCCCAGGGCCGAGACCTTGGCCAGGGTGGGGGCGAGGTCGGTCAGCTTGTCGCGCTTGAGCATCAGCTGGCAGCTGGCGATGTAGGTCTTGATCGCCGCGATGGGTTGGTTCAGCTCGTGGGCGATGGCGGTGGCCATTTCGCCCAGGGCGGCCAGCTTGCCCGCCTGGACCAGTTCCTCCTGGGCGGAGCGCAGTTCGTGCTCGGTCCGTTTGCGTTCCTCGATCTCCAGGGCCAGCAGGCGGTTGATGTCCCGGATGTGCTTGGCCTCCGCAGCCTGCTGGCGGGAGAGGCGCTTGAGCTTTCTTTCGCGCAGGAAGAGCCGCGTCAGGATGCCGAGGCCCAGCAGGATGAAGGTGGTCAGCGCCGCCCCCAGCGTCCGCTCCCACAGGGGGCCTTGGGGGGTGAGATAGCTGATGCCCCAGTCGGTGCCGGGAATGGCGCGGCTCATCCGCAGGAACCGTTCGTTGCCGATGCTGAATTCCTTGACGAACCCGAACCGGGTCCGGGTGTGGGAGGGCAGGTGCTGCAACTCCAACCCCGGGTAGCGCGACTGGTCGTGGATCTTCCTCAGAACGGACGCGTCCAGGGGGGTGAGGGTCTTGAATTTCCATGCCGGTCGGCTGGTCAGGACGATGACGCCGTTGGAGTCGGAGACGAACAGGGTCTCCCCGCCTTCGCGCCAGAGCTTCTCCAGATGCGACAGGGCGATCTTGGCCACGGCCACGCCGATGACCGCGTCGCCGTCCCGGATGGGATGGGAAATGTAGAACCCGGGTTCGCCCACGGTGATGCCCACGCCGAAGAACTTGCCTTTCCTGCCCAGCATGGCGTCCTTGAAGTACGGCCGGAAGCTCAGGTCGAGATCGACAAAGTTGTCGGGCTTGTCCCAGTTGCTCGACGCGCGGACGATGCCGTCGGGGCCGATGAGGTAGACGACCGAGGACCCCGCGATGCCGTTGACCCGCTGGAGCAGGCGGTTGATGGGCATGAGGTCGCCGCCCCTGGTCAGGAACGTGGCCATTTCGCCCGTCTCGGAAAGGAGATAGGGCAGGTATTCGTATTTCTGGAGCTCGGATTCCAGCGTCATCTCGTAGAGGGTCAGCCGTTCGTGGGAGATGCGCTCCAGGTCCTGGATATAGGCGTACTGCACCAGCAGCCCGGCGAGGCAGGGAATGCCCAGGAGAATGAGGAGCATGACCGAAAAGGTCGGCGCGTTGAATCGGGTTTCGTTGAATCCGCGCATGGATCGAATCTCTGAATGTCCACCTGTGACAGGGTCGCCCGCCCGATAGGCGGAAAATCGCTCATTCGTCCGGCCGGAGCAATGAACGGCGAGCTCGGTCGATTGTTAATACGTTTGAATTGTTAATCTAATAAAAATTAATGCGCTGATTCACCTCCCGTGTCTAGCAATTTGAGTACCGGAAATCGCGGTATTCGGTCAGCGAGGAAAATTGTCCGTGATGACCGCCGAGTGGTCGGGCAGAAACCAGATGGCGGCGCTGTCCGGCGCATGCTCCGCAAGGAACGGTCGGCCCTCCGTCGGCCCCATGACGAACAGGGCGCTCGCCAGCGCGTCGGCCTTTTCCGCCGAGCCGGCGATGACCGTGACGCCGATGGCGCGGCGCGCGGGCTCCAGGGTCGTCGGATCGAGGATGTGGTGCTGCCGGTCGGGGCGGCCGTTTCCCGTGGGGGCCGCGGGCCGGGAGTAGTCCCCGGAGGCGCACGCGCCCTGTTCCCTGATCCGGATGGTCTGGAACGCCGCCGAGTTGATGGGGTGGCGGATGCCGACGCTCCAGTCCCGGTCCCCGAAACAGTAGAAGTCCCCGTCCGCCTCGACGATGCCGGAGCGGATTCCCAGCCTGCGCAGGAAGGCGACGCTCTCGTCGATGATGGCCCCTTTGGCGATGCCGCCGAGGTCCAGCGCCATGCCCTTTTCCTTGAGCCGGACGCGATGGCCCGGGCGGTCGACCAGGACCAGCCGGTAGTCCACCAGGCCCGCCTTGGCCTGGATTCCGGCCGTATCCAGCCTGGCGTACTGCGGCGAGGTCGTCAGCGCGCCGATGGTCGGATCGAAGGCGCCCCGGCTTTTCCGGCTGTATTCGAGGGCACGCGAGAGCAGGTCGAAGGTGCGGGGCGTGGGCCGTATCCAGGCGAGCCCGGCGTTGCGGTTGATGCGGCCGACGGAGCCGCTCAGGTTGCGGAAGTCGAGGTCCTGCTGGAGGGTGCGCATGAACGTCATGGTTTTCCGGGCGGCCAGGGCGGCCGCGCTCTGGCTTGGGGCCTCGATGGTCAGGTTGACGATCGCGCCCATGGCCACGTCCGTGAACCGGTAGAGGTCCTGCCCGGGCGATTCCACATCGTCGCTGGGGGAGAGGCAGGCGCTGAGCAGGATCAGCAGCGAGGCGGCGAAGACGCCGGTGGCCATGCGCGACAGGGCCGTTCCCCAGTGGAACTGCTCGCGAAGGATGATGGCCGTGAGCGGCAGGCAGGCCAGGGCGCCCAGAATGGCCGCCGCCTGAAGGGCGGGCTCCAGGCCCTGGTAGTGCTGCAGGATCAGGCCGCCCAGCAGCGGCCCCAGCACGGAGCCGACGCCCGGGGCGAGACCGGCCGCGCCGAAGGCGCCTCCTCCCTGCCGCGCGCGGGCCGCGCTCAGGGCCAGGGAGGCCGGGAGGGACAGGGCCGCGCCCCCGCCCATGAGCGTGCCGAAGGCGATGAACTGCCACAGCTTGGTGCAGCCGCCCAGGGCGAACAGGCTGCCCGCGCTGAGCAGCAGGCCCAAGGCGACCCGGTCCAGGTCGGGCTTGTGGCCGGAGAGTCGGCCGGAAACGGCCAGGCCCAGGAAGGCGGCCAGGCCCGGCACGGCGTAGGCGACGGCGATAGTCGGCCCCTGGCGGCCGAGGGTCGTGACCAGCAGGATGGGATAGAAGGCCGTCAGCAGGCCGATGCCCAGAGTCAGCCCGCCGATGGCCATGAGCAGGGCGGTGGTCTTTTCCCTGGACTCGCCCGCCCGCTCCGGAGCTGCGGATGCGCGGCGGGTCCGGGCTTCCGACGGCGGCAGCGCAAGCGCCGCCAGCAGCACCCCGCCCATGCAGGCGATCAGGCCCAGCGGCATCGGGGCCATGGACCGGGGCAGGTAGAGGAGGCTGCCGATGATCGGGCCAAGGAAGGCGGCCAGGCCGAACAGGGCCGATTGCGCCGCGAACCATCGGCCCGGCCGATCGGTGCAGGGGAGGCCGCCCAGGGCGGCCAGGCTCGCCGTGCGGGCGAGACCCGCGACGATCCCCATGGCCGCCAGGATGGCGTAGAGGGCCATGAGACCGGGCAGCAGGAAATAGAGGAGGGGGATGGCGAACCCGGCCACGGCGGCGGCGAGCAGGACCGGCCGCGGGCCGTGGCGGTCGACCGCCCTGTCGGCCA
>JAZHDH010000073.1:0-5608 GCA_036584335.1 Pseudodesulfovibrio sp.
GGCGGTTCATCGGCGAGCGCCGCGCCATCAACACCGACGCGGGCTGCGGCTGGGCTCAGGGCAAGTGCGACGTCCTCTACGTGGGCGACGCCTTCGCCATCATCAAGAAAGTCAACGAACTGCTGGGCTAGCGCCCGGCACGTTGGATCGGAGCATTGCAGAGGCCGCTTTCCTTCGGGGAGGCGGTCTTTCTCATTGGTTCGGGGACTCCTCGTCCGAGGGGGCCAGGACGATCTGGACGCCCACGGCCTTGAGCGGTGCGCCGTCCGCGCCGCGCAGGAAGACCTGACCCTGGTCCAGAACCCGCTTCCAGTGCCCGTCGCGGGTCAGCATCCGGTAGCGGGCGGCGTATTCCCCGGTCTGGCCGCGCAGGTGGGCCTGGACGGCGGCGAGCACGCGGGGCTTGTCGTCCGGGTGGATCAGGGCCTCCCAGTTGGCCAGGGTGGGGGGGAAATGTCCCGGCTCGTACCCCAGCGGGCGGACGTATTCCTCGTTGAGGATCAGGTCGCCGGAGGGGATGTCCCATTCCCAGGTGCCGACCCGGGCCGCCCTGGTGGCCATTCGGTAGCGATTTTCGCTGATGACCAGGGCTTCATGGGCTGTGGCCAGTGCCCGCAGCTCGCGCCGGGTCAGGTGGAAGACGAGCAGGGCGGTGAGAGCGATGTAGAACCAGCCCTTCCAGGTCTGGAGCGTGGCGTAGGTCTCCATGTCCGGTGCGAGCAGGCCGAGCAGCTTGTCGGACAGCAGTATCCACAACCCGCCGAAAATGGCGTAGATGAGCGCGCTTTTGAAGGCGGTGACGGTGGTGTGCGTCTTCTGCGTGGCGGGCATGAATCCTCCGGCTGTAGACGTTGGCGGACGTGTCCGGACCATAGCCGGAAAGACATGTGAGCGGCATTAGAAAGTTGCCGCCCGGCCCAGGTCGCTACTTCCGGGGCGCGCCCTGTTCCAGCAGCCCGCGCAGCCGTTTGTTTTCGTCGGCCATGGCCTGGATGTGGCGGACGATGGTCTCGCGGTCACGCAGCAGTCCGTTGAGGGCGTCGGCCAGTTCGGTGGCCGGGTTGGATTCGTTGGGATGGGGCACGTGGTCCACGCGGCAGTCGGCATCGAAGAGGATGGTCTCGCCCGCCGCGCCCATCTTCATGCAGAACCCCAGGTCGTCGCTGACCACCTGGGCGCACTCCCGGCCGTCGAGCAGGAACCGGACCTCCGTGGACGTGAACCAGGGGTAGGGCGTGCGCTCCAGCACCTCGCGCCGGATGAGCAGGAAACCGGCCCCGGCCCAGTCCACCGGGAAGACGCCGGTGCGGCTGAGGGGCACGCGGTCCTCCATCAGCGACAGGCCCGGGGCCTTGGTCCACCAGCCGCCCACGAACCGCGTGGCGTCGTGCTTGTGCAGGTACGCGCCGGAGACGATGTCCGCGTCGTGGGCCAGCAGTCGGCGGACGTGGTCCGGGGTGAAGCCGCTGTCCGCGTCCACGCACAGGAAGAAGTCGAACCCCGAGAGCGTCTGGCGCACGAAGTGGGACTGCTCGCCGTTGATCATGGCGTTGCGGGCGCGGGGCACGTTGCTGCCCTGCTGGGTGACGACCTCGACCGCGAAGTCCGTGCAGCCGCCGAGCGCACGGACGCTTTGCAGCGTCTCGTCGGTGATGCGCCCGTGCTTGGCGTGGGGGATGCCGATCTTGAGCTTCATGCCTTTCCCTACCGCATTTTATCGATCGGCGGAAGGGCGGCTGGCGACGCGGCGCTGGCGGCGCAGGGCGCGCACGGAGTCGAAGGTGTACAGGGCCAGGCCGGTCCAGATCAGGGCGAAGGTGATGAAGTTTTCCGGGCCGAAGGGCTCCTTGTAGACGAACACGCCGAGCAGGAAGGCGATGGACGGGGCTGCGTATTGCAGGATGCCCACGGTGGAGAGCTGGAGGCGGCGCGCGCCGAAGGCGAAGCCGATGAGCGGCAGAGCCGTGACCGCGCCCGCGCCGACCAGGAGCAGTCCGGTTGAGGCGGAAACGGCCAGGAAGCCGCCCGCGCCGTTGGACTCCACCCAGATCAGGTAGGCCAGGGCCGCCGGACCCAGGACCATGGTCTCCAGGAACAGGCCGGGCAGGGACTCCACGGATGCGATCTTGCGCAGCAGGCCGTAGCAGGCGAAGGACACGGCCAGGGTCAGGGATATCCAGGGCAGCTCGCCGTGGCTGAACACGGAGTTGAGTACGCCCAGGGCGGCCAGGCCGATGGCCGCATACTGGTAGCCGTTGAGCCTTTCGCGGAAGAAAATGAAGCCGAACAGGACGTTGACCAGCGGGTTGATGTAGTAGCCCAGGCTGGTTTCCACCACGTGGCCGGTGTTGACGGACCAGATGTAGAGCAGCCAGTTGCCGCCGATGCACAGGCTGCTGCCCGCCAGGATGAGCAGGTTGCGCGGCGAGGAGAGCGGGGCGAAAGTCTCGGGCCAGCGGCGTTTGACCGTGAGGATGATGCTGATGAACACCAGGGACCACAGGATGCGGTGGCAGAGGATTTCGATGGGGCCTACGGCGATGAGCGCCTTCCAGTAGATGGGGAGCAGGCCCCAGGCGAGGAAGGAGGCGAGCGCGGCGGCGAAACCCCGGGAGGATTCGGTGGCGAGTCGTGGCGTCATGGATGTCCCTTGTGTCGGCGAACCGCAAAGCTACGCCCGAACCCCCTGCCGGTAAAGCGGAAAGATCACGCCCCGGCCATTTCGGCGGCCAGCCCGCCCAGCGTGCGCAAGCCCTGGTGGATGCGGTCGTTCATGGGCTCGCCGCAGCTGAGCCGGATGTAGTTGCTGAACTTGTCGCGGGTGGAGAAGACCGCGCCGGGCGCGATGGCTATGCCGCGTTCGCGGGCGCGGAAGAACAGCTCCACCGAATCCACGCGCGGGTCGAGCTCCAGCCAGAGCACCACGCCGCCCATGGGGTGGGTCACGCGCGTGCCGGGCGGAAAGCACTGCTCCAGGTGGAGCTGCATGGTGTCCATCTGCTGCTCCAGGGCGCTCCGAAGCCGCTTGAGGTGGCGCTCCATGCGCCCCTGGCGCAGGTATTCGGCAATGGCCATCTGGGCCGGAGCCGAGGTGCAGACGTTGGTCGTGGCCTTGATCTCCAGCACCTTCTGGCGGAACCGGCCGGGCAGGGTCCAGCCCACGCGGAAGCCGGGCGCGATGGTCTTGGAAAAGGACGAGCAGAGCAGGACCAGCCCCTTTTCGTCGAACTGCTTGTAGGCGCCTGGCCGCTTGGGGGTGAAATGCAGGTCGGTCGAGACGTCGTCCTCCACCAGCGGGATGTCGCGGGCCGCGAGCATGGCCACGATCTCGCGCTTGGCCTCGTCGGGCGTCAGGCTGGAGTCCGGGTTGTTGAAGTTGGGCGAGAGCACGCAGGCCGAGATGTCGAAGGTGCGCAGGGCGTGGGCGAGGTCGGCCGGGGTCACGCCGCCCTCGGGGTCGGACGGGATCTCGATGGCCCGCAGCCCCAGGGTTTCGAGCAGTTGCAGGAAGCAGTAGTAGGTGGGCGACTGGATGAGCACCGTGTTGCCCCGGCGGCAGACGGCGCGCAGGGAGAGATAGAGCGCCTCCATGCATCCGGCGGTGACCACCGGGTCCTCCGGGCCAACCGGGATGCCGTGCTCCATGGAGCGGAAGGCGATCTGGCGGATCAGCTCGGGATCGCCCGGGATGGGCGAGTAGCCCATGGCCCGGCGCGGGTCGTCGCGAACCACGGCGGCCGCGATCTTGGCCAGCTCGGCCAGGGGCAGCAGATCCTCGCCCGGGGCGATGACGGCCAGGGGTACGGCGTCGGCCCCGCCCACGGATTCGAGCACGGTCTGGATCAGGCCGATGCGGGTCACGGGCCGGGGGGCGAGCATGGGCGCGGGCGGGGTCTCGGTGCGCGGCAGCCGCGTGGCCCGGCGGCAGACGAAGAAACCGGAGCGCGGGCGGGACTCGACCACGCCCTTGTGCTCCAGCGATACATAGGCCTGGTGCACCGTGGCGATGGACAGGCCGAGGTCCCGGCTCATCTTGCGCAGGGAGGGCAGCCGCCTGCCCAGGGCCAGGGCTCCGGACTCGACCATGTCCATGATCTGTTTTTCCACCGCCTGGTAGCGGAACCCGGCCGGGGCCGGGCTGACCTTGGGCATGACAAGCTCGATCTGTTATGGTTAAAATATTGAAAAACTGTATCTGTACCGGTGACAGATTTTCCTTTTAACTGCAAGGGCGAAACAACGGGAACTTCAACCTGGACGAGGAACGGACGATGACGACGGAAGCGGTGGCTGTGGAGCGGACGGAAGGGTCCGCGCTGGCGTCGGCCCTGCGGCAGGTGGCGCCGGTGATCATGGGCTACGCGCCCGTGGGCGCGGCGTTCGGCGTGCTGGCGAACAAGACCGGGCTGTCCCTGCTTTCGACCGTGCTCATGTCGCTCATGGTCTATGCGGGTTCGGCCCAGCTCATCGCCGTGGCCCTTTTCGCCGCCGGGATGACGCCGCTGTCCATCGTGGTCACTACCTTCGTGGTCAACCTGCGCCACGTGCTGATGACCGCCTCGCTCTCGCAGTCCATGCGCGACTGGAGCAAGTGGCGCCTGGCGCTTTTCGCCTGCGAGGTCACGGACGAGACCTTCGCCCTGCATTCCGCCCGCTACGCGGGGGGGGACCGCGACAGGAAGGTCTCCTACCTGATCAACGCCCTGGCGCATTTCTCCTGGGTGGCGGCCTCGTTCGTGGGCTACCTGTCGGGTTCGGCCATTCCGGACATCAAGCCGCTCGGGCTCGACTTCGCGCTGCCCGCGATGTTCATCGCCCTGCTGGCCATGCAGGTCAAAAACGGGCTGCACGTCTTCGTCGCCGGGTTCACCGGCCTGGCCTCCATCGCGCTGATGCAGTCCGGCGCGGACCGTTGGAGCGTGATCATCGCAACCGTCCTGGGCGCCACCGTGGGCGCGGGAGTGGAATCATGGATGAAAAAGTAGTCTTGACCACCATCCTGGGCATGACCCTGGCCACCTGCGTTCCCCGGATAGCGCCCATGGTCGCCCTGGCCTCGCGCACGCTGCCCGGGCCGGTGATCCGCTGGCTTTCCTACGTGCCCACGGCCGTGCTTTCGGCCATGCTCTTGCCCGCGCTGCTGCTCGACGACGGCGCGTTCGACTTCAGCGGCGCAAACTATTTCCTGTGGGCGTCCATCCCGGCCATCCTCCTGGCCTGGCGCACCCGCAGCTTCTTCGGCACCGTGGCCCTGGGCATGGGGCTGGTCGCCCTGGGCCGGTATCTCTTCGGGTAGGTGGAAGGATGAAGACCATCGGACTGATCGGCGGCATGAGCTGGGAATCCACCCTGGTTTATTACCGGGTGATGAACGAGGCGGTGAAGGAGCGGCTGGGCGGCCTGCATTCGGCCAGGATACTGCTCTACAGCGTGGACTTCGGCCCGGTGCGCGAGCGCATGGTGGCGGGCGACTGGCAGGGCGTGGCCGACGAGCTGGCCGGGGCCGCGCGCGTGCTGGAGCGGGGCGGGGCCGAACTCCTGGTCATCGGCACCAACACCATGCACAAGGTCGCGCCGCAGGTGGAGGCGGCGGTGGGCATCCCGCTGC
>JAZHDH010000074.1:0-5556 GCA_036584335.1 Pseudodesulfovibrio sp.
CGGTGGAGGCGACCATCGGCACGGCCCTGCCCCGCGAGGGCGGCAAGCTGCTGGTGGTGGCCAACGGCCACTACGGCGACCGCATCGGCGTCATCGCCGAGCGGCTGGGCATCCCGGCCGCGATCATGCAGCTGGGCGAGCAGGGGCGCGCCGAGCCCGCCGCCGTGGCCGAGGCCCTGGACGCGGACCCGGCCATCACCCACGTGGCCGTGGTCCACTGCGAAACCACCACCGGCATGCTCAACCCGGTGGAGGCCATCGGCAGGGAGGTCAAGGGCCGGGGCAAGGTCTACATCGTGGACGCCATGTCCAGCTTCGGCGGCATCCCCATCGACGTGCAGGCCCTGGGCGCGGACTACCTCATCTCCAGCGCCAACAAGTGCATCCAGGGCGTGCCCGGCTTCGGCTTCGTCATCGCCCGCCAGGCCGAGCTGGAAAAGTGCAAGGACAACGCCCGTTCCCTGAGCCTGGACCTCTACCACCAATGGCACGAGATGGAGTACAAGAACGGCAAGTGGCGCTTCACCTCGCCCACCCACGTGGTCCGCGCCTTCGCCCAGGCCATGAACGAGCTGGACGAGGAAGGCGGCGTGGCCGCCCGCCACAAACGGTACAGCGACAACCACGACGCCCTGGTCAAGGGCATGCGCTCCCTGGGCTTTGATTGCCTGTTGCCGGACGGGTTCCAGTCGCCTATCATCACCTCGTTCCTCAACCCGGCCGACCCGGCCTACGAGTTCAGGAAGTTCTACGACGAGCTCAAGGGGCGCGGCTGGGTGGTCTACCCCGGCAAGGTCACCGGGGCCGACACCTTCCGCATCGGCAACATCGGCGACGTGCGCCCCGCCGACGTGGCCGAGCTGATCAAGGCCGTGGCCGCATCCATGTACTGGAAGAAATAGCAGCCGCCGCGCCGCCGCGCAAAGCCCGGGCCTCCGCGCACGAACCGTGCGCGGGGGCCTGCTGTTTCTCGCCCGCGCGGCGCTAGCCGAGGCCGGGTGAACGGACCGGCAGGGCGAGTACGGCCAGCAGGTCCGCCTTGCGCACCGGCTTGGAAAGATAGCGGGTGCAGCCCGCCTCCATGCACCGGTCCCGGTCCTCCTTGAAGGCGTTGGCCGTGAGCGCCACGATGGGCACGGGATCGAGCCCGGCCTCGGCCTCGTAGGCCCGGATGCGCCGGGTGGCTTCCAGGCCGTCCATGACCGGCATGAGCACGTCCATCAGCACCGCGTCCACGGACGGGTCCTCGCGGTAGCGGTTCACGCCATCCTCGCCGTTGACGGCCACGATCAGTTCGTGGCCCGTGCCCTTGAGGTAGTGCTGCACCAGCAGCCGGTTGCTCTCGGAATCCTCCACCAGCAGCACCCGCCGGGGCGCGCCCTCGGCCGGAAGGGCGGGTTCGGCCACGGGTTCGGCCCGCTCGCCCGAAATCTCGAACGGAATGGTGAAGCTGAAGGTCGCGCCCCTCCCCGGCGTGGACTCCACGCGGATGGAGCCGCCCATCAGCTCCACCAGCTCACGGGCGATGGTCAGCCCCAGCCCGCTGCCGCCGTATTCACGCGTGGTGGAGGAATCGGCCTGGGTGAAGCTCTCGAAGATCTCGGCCAGCTTCTCCTTGTCGATGCCGACGCCGGTATCGGCCACGGAGAACTCGACCACGGCCGACTCCGGCGTGGCCTCCACCACCCGCAGGCCGACGCGCACCGAGCCCCGCTCCGTGAACTTGACCGCGTTGCCCACCAGGTTGAGCAGCACCTGCTTGAGCCGCAGCCGGTCGCCGAGCACGGTCTCCGGCACGTCGCCGTCCACCCCGGCCACGAGCGTCAGTCCCCGGTTTTCGGCCTGGACCGACATGATGTCGGCCACGTTCGACGCCAACTCCCGCAGGTCCAGCGGCGCCTTGTCCATGGTCATCTGCCCCGCCTCGATGCGCGAGAAGTCCAGGATTTCGTTGAGCAGCCTGAGCAGGCTGTCGCCTGCGGTCCGAAACAGCTCCACGTACCGCCGCTGCTCCTCGTCGAGCCTCGTTTCGGAGAGCATCTCGGCCATGCCGAGCAGGGCGTTCATGGGCGTGCGGATCTCGTGGCTCATGTTGGCCAGGAACACGGACTTGGCGCGGCTGGCGGCCAGGGCGGCCTCTTTCTCGATCTCGGCCTGCTCCTTGAGCCGCCGCTCGGTGATGTCGGTCTCCATGCCCTCCAGGTAGACTTCGCCGTCCTTGCCGCGCACCATGTTGCAGGAGGAAAGCACGGAGCGCACCGTGCCGTCCGTGCGCCGGATGTCGTACTCGAAGTCGCGCGCCGACCCGTTTTCCCGCAGGGCGTGCAGCAGGTCCTCGCGCCGCTTCGGGTCGGCGAAGAGCTGCCCGGCGATGTCGCTGACCTCGGCGAGCATCACCTCGGGCGATTCGTAGCCGAAGAGCCGGGCGAAGGCCGGGTTGGCCTCCACCAGCCGCCCGTCGATGGTCGAGCGGAATATGCCTTCGGAGGCGTTCTCGAAAAAGCCCCGGTAATTCTCCTCGGTCCGGCGCAGGTCCTCCACCAGGGCGCGGATGCTGCCGGCCATTCCGTTGAAAGTCCGGGAGAGCTGGCCGATCTCGTCCCCGGACTCCACGGCCAGCCGGTGTTCCATGTCCCCGGCCTGGAAACGGCGGATGCCGCCGATCATGCCGGTGATCTTGCGCGTCAGGGTACCGGCCATCCAGATGGCCACGAGGATGACCAGGGCGATCATCACCAGGGTGGACCAGGCGATCTCGCGGATGGTGTGGCCCAGGGACTGGCGCAAGGTCCGCTGGGTGACCTCGTTCTGGGCCGCCAGGTTCTTCTGGAACCGGGAGGCCATGGCCGTGATCTTCATGCCCGTCTCGCGGGCGGCCTTGTGGAACTCGTGCACGTTGGCCCCGATGGTGACGAACCCGAAGCCGCGCGGGGTCGAGCCGTAGCGCCCGGTGAAATACGGGATGGCGGCCGCCGTGGTCAGCTTCCACAACCCGCTCCAGTAGATGACGAAGGAGCCGGAGCCGCCGTGCATGGTCAGGTTGCGCCACCCCTCGCACTGGGGCGCGAAATTCAGGTAGCGGCAGTCCAGGCCGAGCATCCCCTCGCTGGTCAGCCGCGCGGACGGCCGCTTCCGGAGCGACTGGTCCTGCATCACCGGGGCGTCCGCCTCCCACTCGGCCACGCTCTTGCCGCTGGCCGCGAAGTCCTCGTACAGGGCTTCCTCCATCCAGGGCACTGCGGGCTGGCCGGTCTCGGGGTCGTAGCCGGTGATGAAATAGTCGCGCGGGTGCGAGATGTTGCGGTCCTTGTAGTCCCACATGAAGGCGTAATTGCCGGACCCGGCGTCCGCGATGGGCGAGCGGCGCTCGTCCGTGGGCACGAGGTGGTCCGTGAACTCCATGACGTGGATGTGGTCCAGGGCCAGGGTGACGTAGCCCACGGTCCGGCCGTCGCGGACCACGGGCGCGGCCCAGCGGATCAGCCCCTTGAACCGCCTGCCCACGGGGTTTTCCTTGCCCGCGTACCCCGCCTCCTCGGGCCTGAACGCAATGCCCTTCTCCTCGGCGCGCGCCTGGGTGTACGGCCCGATGACCGGGCTCTTCAGGTAAGGACCGATGACCTCGGAGACATATATCTCGCCCGGCTTGAGCTTCTTGAGATCGGCGAAATAGGTCTCGGCCCGGCAGTAGGTGTTGGCCGGATCGGCCACGTTGCGCTTCTCCGGGGAGAGCGCTTCGGACGTGGCGACCTTGATCCGCTCGTTGCCGTCCGGATCGACGAAGGTCATCTCCAGATAGACCGGCCGGTCCGCCAGGAACCCTCGCTCGTCGGGCGGCCGGTAGTGGAAGTCCTTGGCGTTGTCGGGATTGCGGGCCTCGACCGGGGCGGACTCGCCGGGCGTGCCGTCGGCGGGGACCCAGGCGTCGCCCGCCTCGTTCAGCACCCAGGGCTTGTGCTTCAGCACCTTGCGGAACTGGGCGCGCACGAACCGTTCGTAGCTCTCGGCCGAGGGATCGAGGGCGGCGGCCAGGCGGATGTCGTCGTCGCGGGAATAGAGGAAGGCGGCCACTTCGCGGGCGGTGTCCGTGGTCTGCCGCTCGATGGCCTCCCGGGAGTGGAGGTCCAGGGCGCGGATGGAATTGGTCACGGCCAGGTCGCCGACCTCGGCGATGACCTCCCGCGTCTCGCCGGAGAGGGCCGCCACCTTCCCGCGCACGGTCCGGCCCAACTGGTCGAGGCCGCTCCAGGCCACCCAGGCCAGGACGATGAGCGGCAGCACCTTGATGAAAATGAAGATGACGATCAGCTTGCACCTGATGCCGATGGACCTGAAACGCTGCATGAAGCCCCTTGCCGCCGATGAATCCCTTTCCCCTGCCGCCGACGCGAACAATAATTCATTTTCCGGTGAATTCCCATTACAACATGACACGGGGAGCCCTCGCGCCACCAGGGATCACTTTCGGCTCCCGTTGTCCATCGCACCCCAACCCATCGAGGTCATCGTCATGTCTCCAAGCCCCAAGCTCCGCCTCGGCATAGCCCGTTGCCTGCTCGGCGACGAGGTCCGCTACGACGGCACGCACAAGCTGGACCGCTACCTGCGCGACATCCTGGGCGCGTTCGTGGAGTTCGTCCCGGTCTGCCCGGAGGTGGAGTGCGGCATGCCCGTGCCGCGCGAGGCCATGCGGCTGGCGGGCGACCCGGACCGCCCGGCCTTCGTCGGCCGCCGATCGGGCGCGGACTGGACCTTGCGCCTGGCCGACTGGAGCCGGGAACGGATTGCGGCCCTGGCCCACCGGGGGCTGTGCGGCTACGTGTTCCAGTACGGTTCGCCCGCCTGCGGGCTTTCGCGGGTCAAGGTATACGCGGGCGGCGGCCCGCCCCGGCTGACGGGCGTGGGCGCATGGGCGCGGATGGTCATGGACGCCTTCCCCCTGCTGCCCTGCGAGGATGACGGCAGACTGCGCAACCCGGCCATCCGGGAGAATTTCGTCACCCGCGTCTTCACCCTGCACCGCTGGCGCGAGGCCATGGGCTCCGGCCCCACCCAGGGCAGGCTGGTGGAATTCCACTCCCGGCACAAGCTGATGACCATGGCCCACTCGACAGAGGGCTACCGCGCCCTGGGCAAACTGGTGGCCCGGGCCGGCAGCGAGGACTTCGCCGCCCTGTGCGACCGCTACCTCTCGGGCCTCCTGGCCTGCCTCGCGCTCAAGGCCACGCCCAGCAAGAACGCCAACGTGCTCCAGCACGCCATGGGCTACTTCAAGAAGGACATCGCCCCGGACGACAAGGCCGAGCTGGCCGCCCTGATCGAGCAGTACCGCACCGGCCTGACGCCCCTGATCGTGCCCGTGACCATGATCAACCACTACGCGCGCAAATACGGCAGGGAATACCTGGCCGCCCAGCACTACCTCCACCCCTTCCCGGCGGAGCTGATGCTGCGCAACCACGTCTGAGAACGGGCACGGACCATGCCTCGACCCCCCGCCGCCTTCGCCCGCCCCGCCTCCCGCGCCTGTCCCGCTCATCCGGCCGCGTCCGCTCC
>JAZHDH010000075.1:0-5601 GCA_036584335.1 Pseudodesulfovibrio sp.
ACTGGCCGCACATCCCGATCATCCTGCTCACGGCCCACGGCACCATCCCGGACGCGGTGGCATCCATCCAATCCGGCGCGGCCGACTACCTGACCAAGCCCTTCGACGGCAAGGAGCTGGTGCGGCGCATCCGCCGCCTGCTGGAAGCCGCGCCCGCGCCCCAAGCCGCCCCCGCCGGGCGCAAGGCCGCGTCGGCCCAGGGCTCGCCGCCCCCGGACTGCGGCCTGTGGGGCGGCGAATCCCCGGCCATGGCCCGTTTCCTGGAGCGGCTCGACCGCGTGGCGCGGTCCACGGCCAACGTCCTGGTCTTCGGCGAATCCGGCACGGGCAAGGAGAAGACCGCCCGCTGCCTGCACGACCTCAGCCCGCGCGCGGGCGGCCCCTTCGTGGTCGTGGACTGCGGCTCCACCCCGCCCACCTTGCTCGAAAGCGAACTCTTCGGCCACGTCAAGGGGTCCTTCACCCACGCGGTCAAGGACAAGCAGGGGCTGATCGAGGCGGCGGACGGCGGCACCCTGTTCCTTGATGAGATCGGCAACATTTCCGAGGAGATGCAGACGCGGCTGTTGCGCTTCCTCCAGGAGGGCGTCATCCGCAGGGTCGGCGACACGGCCGAACGGCGCGTGTCCTGCCGTGTGGTGGCGGCCACCAACGCGGACCTGCCCGGCCGGGTGCGCGACGGCTCCTTCCGCCAGGACCTCTACTACCGGCTCAAGGTGGTCACCCTGACCATCCCGCCCCTGCGCGAGCGGCTAGACGACATCCCGCTGCTGGCCGCACGGTTCGCGGCGGCCCTGTGCCGCGAGCAGGACCGGCCCGCCGCGCGCATCGAACCCGGGGCCATGGCCCTGCTCACGGCCCACCCCTGGCCGGGCAACGTCCGGGAGCTGAAGCACGCCCTGGAGGCGGCCCTGGTCTTCTGCGCCGGAAACGTCATCGCCCCGGACGACCTCCAGCTCGACCCGCCGCCCGCCGATTTTCCCGGCCCGGAAGCCGACGCCCTCTCCCTGGAGGAAAACGAACGCCGGGCCATCATCCGAGCCCTGGAACACGCCGACGGCGTGAAGAAGAAAGCCGCCGACGCCCTGGGCATCAGCCGCCGGGCCATCCACTACAAGATACGAAAATACGGCATCGGCGACCCCGATGAATAGGATCGTTATTATTGCCGCTTTTTCCAGCCCCTTTGGCTTGCAAGGCGTGAATCCATTGGTATATGTAAAAGGGTACGCTATTGGCGCGGAAGCGCCGCGCACCACGGGAGACGCGCCGAATGTCTGAGACCAACATCCTGCTGGAGTCCGGGACCAACGAGCTGGAAATCGTCGAGTTCTACCTCGACGAACGCAAGCCCGCCGGGGATTATCGCGGATACTACGGAATCAACGTGGCCAAGGTCATCGAGATCCTCCAGTTGCCCGAACTGACCGAGATGCCCGAGGCCGCCCACCCGGCGGTGCTCGGCGCGTTCAACCTGCGCAACGAGATAATCCCCCTGGTGGATCTCGCCCACTGGCTCAGGAAAAACAGGGTGGAGAAAGAGGCCCCCAAGGTCATCGTCACCGAGTTCAACCGGACCAAGAGCGCCTTCCTGGTCTCCGGCGTGACCCGCATCCACCGCATCAACTGGCGCCAGGTGGAGGCCCCCACGGGCTACGTGTCCTCCCTCACGGTCAACTCCATCACCGGCGTGGTCAAGATAGCGAGCCGCATCGTCTTCATCCTGGACATGGAGAAGATCTGCATGGACCTCAGCCCGAACCAGGCCCCCGCGCAGGACCCGCCCGAGCATCTGCGCAAGGACATCCAGGCCCGGCAGGTGCGCGCCCTGGTGGCCGACGACTCGACCATGGCCCGCAAGATGATCACCGGCATCCTGGAAAAGGGCGGTTTTACGGTCCACGCCGAGGAAAACGGGGAATCGGCCCTGCTCCACCTCCGGAACTGCCAGCGCAAGGCCGCCGAGACCGGCAGGCCCATCACCGACTTCGTCAACGTGATCGTCACCGACATCGAGATGCCGGCCATGGACGGCCACACCCTGACCCGGACCATCAAGGAGGACGGCCTGTTGCGCCACCTGCCCGTGGTCCTCTGCTCCTCGATCATCACCGAGACGCTGCACCACAAGGGCGTGGCCGTGGGGGCCGATGCCCAGATATCCAAGGCGGAGCTCGGCGAACTGGTCCCGCGCATCCACACCCTCCTCCGCCAGGAAGCCCTGGCCGGGGCCTAGCCCGCGCAGCACCGCCCATGAAGCTCAAATCCGCCGGTAAATTCTTTGCCTACGTCGGCAAGCACTTCCCCGTGATGTGCGCGTCGGGGGCCTTCGAGTTCATGCCTCCGGTCAACGACGCCGCCCAGTGGCTGGACCGGCTCGACGACCTGTCGAAACCGGGCATCGCCAAGCACGTCGCCCGGCTGAAGAAATTTCGCCAGGAATTCGAGGCCGCCCGGGCCAAGGCCGAAACCCCGCAGGATCGGGCCACGGCCCGCGCCCTGGCCACCAGCGCCGGGTGGGCGGCCAGCGAGCTGGATCAGGTCCGCACCTGGGAAAAGGCCCCGGAACTCTATCTGCAAGTGGCCTTCACCGGCCTGGAGCAGTCCGTGGGACTGCCGAGCAAGGACGCACCCACCCGGGAAAAACGTTTCCTCAAGCGGCTGCGGGCCGTTCCCGCCCTGCTGGCCCAGGCCCCATTGAACATCGAGGCCGCCAGCCCGGCCAGCCGGGCCACGGCCCAGACCATGATCCGGGACTGCGCCCGGTTCCTCTCCGGCCTGGAAAAAAGCGACCTGGGCCGGGTGGGCAAGGCCCCCCGTCTCCTGGCCGAAGCCCTGGCCGCGCTGCGGGAATTCGACCGTTTCGTGGCCTCGCGGCCCGAGGTGCCGGAATCCGAGGGGCCGCCGTTTTCGCGCATGGTCACCGACATGATCGGCGAGGAACGGCGGGCCAAGGACATCCTGGCCGTGGCCGAGGAGGAATACCGGTGTCGGCTGGACGAACTGCAACGGCTCGAATCCGCCCTGGGCAAGCCGTGGCAGGAGGCGCTGGCCGCCTACGACGGCCCGGCCGAGCCCGGCATGACCGCCCTGGACGCGGTCATCCGCGAGATGCACCGGCTGCGGGCCTTCGTCTACGAAACCGCGATGCCCGGCGTGTTCTGCGATTCCGGCCTGCGCGTCGATCCCCTGCCCCTGCACCTGGCCTCCACCCTGCGGCCCATCCACTACGACCCCGCCCTGGGCGCATGGCCGGGCGAGCAGTCGCGCTGCCACGTCAGCCCGCAGCTCTTCACCGGAAGGGGGTTCCGCGACGACCCCGCGCGCCTGAAGCGCATGCGCCGGGAATATCTCTTCATGACGGCCCGGCAGACCTACCCCGGCCGACACCTGCTCGACTCCCAGCGCCGCGCCCTGGGCGATTCGCCCATGGCCCAGATCACCAACCCGCTGTTCATGGCGGGCTGGCTGGCCATGGCCGAGGATCTGCTCGAAGAACTGGGCTACCTGACCACGGACCTCGACCGCCTGGTGCACCACCATCGCGGCCTCTGCCGGGCCGGGCTGGCCATGGTGGACGCCGGGCTGGCCGAAGGCTGCCTGGACCAGGACCGCTGCCTGTCCATCCTCGAAGGAGCCGGATACTCCCGCGAGGAGGCCCTGGACCGGGTACGGGCCATCCGGCTGACCCCGGCCAGCCGGGTCATGCCGCTCATCGGCCTGGCCGAACTCTCCGAGCTGCGCCGCCGGTCCGGGCTGGACGCCCCGGCCTTCTGCGCCAAGCTGTTCATGGGCGGCCAGTTGCCCCCGGACCACCTCCCCGACGTCCTGCTCGCCTAGCACGCTGTTGAAAAACGCCCGATTGCTGCGTTGCTTCAAAAAGGTCAAATCCTCACGTACTGGAAGTACGGTTCGGCCTTGACCTTTTTTTGCGCCCTGCACCCGAATATTCTTGAACAGCCTGCAAAAATGCATTTTTCAACGATCTGCCAGGCCCTGCCGCGTCTGGCCCTGATTCCAACCGTCAGCGTTGCCGGGGCAACAGGACCCTCGACGCGGCTTTGGCTACGCCCTCGGCCCATTGCACCCCTTCGCCATGCCCATTGAAACCCCGGGGCTCAGGCGCGCGACAAACGGACCCTGCCAACCGAGCCCGGCAGCCGGACAACACCACACGTCCCGCCCGCCGGTTGCATCCGGGGGGCTGCGCCCGTGCGCGATGTCCAGGCCTGGCCGGTCGGCTTAAAGCCCGGCGAAATTGCCGATTTCGGAGAGGTGGCTGACGCGGGTGGACTTGACCCGCTCGGAGAGGACCTCGATCTTTTCGAGGTGGTCCATGAAGAACCGGACCAGAGGACCGTCCAGCTTGCCCTCGCGGGACTCCTTGTCCAGGATGGACATGGCCTCGCTGCGGGTGAAGGCGGGCTTGTAGTGCCGCTCCTGGGTCACGGCGTCGTAGATGTCCACGATGGCCATGAGGCGGCTCTGGAGCAGGATTTCGTCGCCGGACAGGCCGTCGGGATAGCCCGATCCGTCCATGCGCTCGTGGTGCTGGCGGATGATGGTCAGCAGGTTGGCGAACCCCTCCTGCAGGGGGATGTGCTGGAGGATGCGCTCGCTCTCGGCCGGGTGGCGCTGGATCTCCTTGCGCTCGTCGGCCGTCAGGTTGCCGTATTCGAGCAGCAGGACCTCCAGCTCGTCGTCATAGAGCAGCGGAAAGGCGTCGCCCCCCGCCTGCCAGACCTTGGTGCCCAGTTCGCGCACGTACGCCAGTTCCTCGGCGTCCGGGGTCATGGAGCGGTTGATGCGCCGCAGCCGGTCGAACGCCTCGGTCCAGTTGAAGTCGCTGATCTGGCCCAGCAGGCGGAACCGGGCGCGGACCACCTCCATGCGCCGCCTGGGCAGCCGCGTCTTCTTGGTCAGCACGTCCTCCTTGATGCCGATCTTGCCGACGTCGTGGAGGATGCCCGCGTAGAACAGCTCGCGCAGTTCCTGGTCGGAAAAACAGAGGTCAAAGCCCGGGTCGCAGTTCAAGGCGTAGGCGAAGGCCACAGCCAGGTGCGCCACGCGCTCGGAATGGCCCGCCGTGAACGGGTCCCTGGAGTCGATGGCCTCGGCCAGGGCGCGCAGCATGGCGTTCATCAGGGTCTGCACCCCTTCGAAATTGAAGGCGTTGCTCACCGAAATGCCCGCCACAGAGGCCAGGGTGGCCAGCGACTTGCGGTGGGCCGCCTCGAACAGCCCCTCGTTCTTCGAGGCCAGCAGGAGCATGCCCTCGCAGCGGTTGGGAGAGACGATGGGGATGAGCGCCATGGAGCCCAGGCCAGGCAGTTCGCCCTTCCAGCGCGCGTCGTCGTGCAGGTTGTTGATGATCTCGCCCTTGCCGCCGCGCACCACCTCGGCGAAAAGCTGGCTGGACGCCATGGGCTGGAGATCGGACCCGAAGGGGAAACCGAACTGCACGGCCAGGCGGAAATGGGTGGAGCCCGGCTCGGACAGGAAGATCATGCCGTACTCGCCCGGATAATTCTCGCGGCGGCACTCGTTGATCAGCGCGCCGACCACGTCGCGCATGCGCAGGGAGGTGTTGATGGCGGGCAC
>JAZHDH010000076.1:0-24774 GCA_036584335.1 Pseudodesulfovibrio sp.
CCCTGGGCGGCAACGTGGCCGAGAACGCGGGCGGCCTGCGCGGCCTCAAGTACGGTGTGACCAAGGACTACGTCATGGGCGTGGACTTCTGGGACGTGAACGGCCAGCTGGTCAAGTCCGGCTCGCGCACGGTCAAGTGCGTCACCGGCTACAACCTGGCCGGGCTGATGGTCGCCTCCGAGGGCACCCTCGGCGTGTTCGACAAGATCATCCTCAAGCTCATCCCGCCGGCCAAGGCCGCGCGGTCGATGATGGCCGTGTTTCCGTCCATGAAGGCCGCCTCCGAGACCGTGGCCGCCATCATCGCCTCCAAGATCGTGCCCGCCACCCTGGAGATGATGGACAACTTCACCATCCGCACCGTGGAGAACTTCCGCGGCGCCGGGCTGCCCACGGACGCGGCTGCCCTGCTGCTCATCGAGGTGGACGGTCATCCGGCCCAGGTCGAGGACGAGGCCGCCATGGTCGAGACCATTTGCAAGGCCAACGGGGCCACCTCGATCAAGGTGGCCAAGGACGCGGCCGAGCGCGACGCCGTGTGGCAGGCCCGCCGCGATGCGTTGCCCGCCCTGGCCAAGCTGCGGCCCACCTGCGTCCTCGAGGACGCCACCGTGCCCCGCTCCAAGGTTCCGGCCATGATCGAGGCTTTGGACGACATCGCGAAAAAGCTCAACCTGACCATCGGCACCTTCGGCCACGCGGGCGACGGCAACCTGCACCCGACCATCCTGACCGACAAGCGGGACAAGGCGGAGTGGGAACGCGTGGAAAAGGGCATCGACATGATCTTCGAGCGCGCCCTGGCGCTCGGCGGCACCCTCTCCGGCGAGCACGGCATCGGCCTGGCCAAGTCGCGCTACCTGGAGATGGAGACCTCGCGCGGGACCATCGAGTATTCCAGGCGGATGAAGTCCGTACTCGACCCCAAGGGCATTCTCAACCCCGGCAAGATCACGGGTTAGGGGGGCGGACATGGCGGACATCCATCGACTCGCAACCCTGTTCAAGGAACTGGACGACCAACTGGTCGGCTGCATGCGCTGCGGCATGTGCCAGGCGGTCTGTCCCGTGTTCGGCCAGTCCATGCGCGAAACCGACGTGGCGCGCGGCAAGCTGGCCCTGCTGGACGGCCTGGCCGCCGAGATGCTCAAGGACCCCGAGGGCGTCAACGAGGCCCTGAACCGGTGTCTGCTCTGTGGCACCTGCCAGGCCAACTGTCCGAGCGGCGTCTCGGTCATGGACATCTTCCTCAAGGCCCGGGCGATCATGACCGGCTACTTCGGCCTGTCGCCCGTCAAGCAGGCGATTTTCCGGGGCATGCTCAAGAATCCAAAGCTGTTCAACGCCCTGACCGATCTCGGCGCCAGGTTCCAGGGGCTGTTCACCAAGCGCGCCGACGAGCTGCTCGGCTCGTCCTGCGCCCGGTTCAACGCCCCGGTCATCGGCGACCGCCACTTCAACGCGCTGGCGCGCAGGCCGCTGCACAAGTCCGTGCCCGAACTGGACACCCCGGCCGGCAAGAGCGGGCTCCGGGTGGCCCTGTTCACCGGCTGCGTCATCGACAAGGTCTTTCCCCACGTGGGCGAGGCCACGCTCAAGGTCCTGGCCCACCACGGCGTGGGCGTGTTCATGCCTTCGGGCCAGGCGTGCTGCGGCATCCCGGCCCTGTCCAGCGGCGACACCCGGACCTTCGACGAGCTGGTGGGCATGAACATGGAGCGGTTCGCCAGCGGCGAATTCGACTATCTGGTCACCGCCTGCGCCACCTGCACCTCGACCATCAAGGAGCTGTGGCCGACCATGTATCGGGGGAGCGGGGCGCTGCGGTACGATCTGGGGCTCCTGGCCGGGAAAACCATGGACATTAGCCAGTTCCTTGTGGATATTGTCGGGGTGACACCTGCCGCGGAGCCCTCGGACGGGACCGTGACCTACCACGACCCCTGCCACCTGAAGAACGGGCTGCACGTTACGGCCCAGCCCAGGACCGTGATCAAGGCGGCCGGGTGCCGACTGACGGAAATGAACGAGGCCGGGACGTGCTGCGGCTGCGGCGGCAGTTTCAACATCGCCCATTACGAGTTGTCCCGGAAAATCGGCGGCCGCAAGGCGGACAACGTGGTGGCGTCCGGCGCACAGACCGTGGCCACGGGCTGCCCCGCCTGCATGATGCAGCTTACGGACATGCTCTCGCACCAGCATGCGGGCGTGGCCGTGAAGCACGTCATCGAACTCTACGCCGACAGCCTCGGCCGATAGCAACCGGTCAACCCGAGGAAACCAAACCATGGCCAAGAACCTGTACGTGAGCGCGACCGAGGAGCGGAGCGGCAAGTCCGCCGTCATCCTGGGCGTCTTGCAGATGCTGCTGAGGGAAGTGAACAACGTCGCCGTCTTCCGTCCGATCATCAATGATCCGGGCGAGGGACGCCAGGACCACGATCTCTCGCTGATGATCGAGCACTTCAAGCTCTCCATCCCCTACCGCGACACCTATGCCTATACCCTGAAGCAGGCGCGCGAACTGATCAACTCGGGCCAGCATGCCCTGATGCTCGAAAACATCCTCAACAAGTACAAGGTGCTGGAAGGGGAGTACGACTTCGTCTTGTGCGAGGGAACCGACTTCAAGGGCAAGGACCCGGCCTTCGAGTTCGACCTCAACGCGGAGATCGCGGCCAACATCGGCGCGCCCGTGCTGATCATTTCCTCGGGCCGCGACAAGACGCCCGAAGAGGTCCTCTCCCTTTCCCAGACCACGGTGGACACCCTGGAGGAAAAGGGCGTGGATCTGGTCGCCTGCATCGTCAACCGCGCTCCCCAGGGCATGACCCGGGAAATGGCCCGGCACATCATGTGCAAGGTCAAATGCAAGGAGCCGATGCCGGTCTACGTCATTCCGGAGAACGAGTCGCTGGGCAAGCCCACCGTGGGCGACGTCAAGCGCTGGCTCGACGCCGACGTGCTCTACGGCCACAGCGGCATGCAGGGGCTGGTGGACAATTATCTGATTGCGGCCATGCACATCGGCAATTTCCTTCAGTACATCAGACAGGGCAGCCTGGTGATCACGCCCGGCGACCGGTCCGACATCATCCTGGCCTGCCTGACATCGCGGCTCTCCAGCGCCTATCCGGACATCGCGGGCATCGTCCTCACCGGCGGCCTGCCCGTGTCCAATTCCGTGCACAAGCTCATCGAAGGCTGGACCGGCGTGCCCGTGCCCGTGCTTTCGGTCAAGGGCCACACCTTCTACAACGTGCAGGAACTCAACCGGCTCTATGGCCGCATCGAGGTCGGCGACGACCAGCGCATCGCCACGGCGCTCGGCGGATTCGCCAGCCATGTCGATGTCAGCGAGCTGCGCGATCGCGTGGTCGAGGAGCGCGATACCCGGATAACCCCCAAGATGTTCGAGTATTTTCTGGTGGACAAGGCGTCGCGCGACAAGCAGCGCATCGTCCTGCCCGAGGGCACGGGTGAGCGCATCCTGCGGGCCGCCGACATCCTGCTGCGGCGGGGGGTGGTCGAAATCGTCCTCCTCGGCCGGGAAAAGGACATCCGGGGTAACGCCTCCAAGTTCGGTGTGGACATCACGGGCGCCCAGATCATCGATCCGGCGGAATCCTCGCTGCTCGACGGCTTCGCCGAGGAGTACCTGGAGCTGCGCAAGCACAAGGGAGTGATCGCGGAGATGGCCTGGGACCGCATGTCCGACCCGACCTATTTCGGCACGATGATGGTCTACAAGGGCTTCGCCGACGGCATGGTCTCCGGCTCGGTGACCACCACGGCCCAGACCATCCGGCCCGCCTTCGAGTTCATCAAGACCAAGCCGGGCCACTCCATCGTGTCTTCGGTCTTCCTCATGTGTCTCAAGGACCGCGTGCTGGTCTACGGCGACTGCGCGGTGAACCCCAACCCGAGCGCTCGCGAGCTGGCCGAAATCGCCCTCGGATCGGCCGAGACGGCGGCCGTCTTCGGCATCGAGCCCCGGGTGGCCCTGCTCAGCTATTCCACGGGCTCGTCGGGCAAGGGCGAGGAAGTGGCGAAGGTCACCGAGGCCACGGCCATCGCCAAGGAGCTTGCCAAGGAGCGCGGCCTGGTCTTCCCCATCGAAGGCCCCCTCCAGTACGACGCGGCCGTGGACCCGGACGTGGCGGCGGTCAAGATGCCCAATTCCGAGGTGGCGGGGCGGGCTTCGGTCTTCATCTTCCCGGACCTGAACACCGGGAACAACACCTACAAGGCCGTGCAGCGCGCGGCCAACGCCGTGGCCATCGGCCCGGTGCTCCAGGGCCTGAACAAGCCGGTCAACGACCTCTCCCGGGGCTGCACCGTGCCCGACATCGTCAATACCGTGGCCATCACCGCCATCCAGGCCCAGGCGGAAAAGGGCAGATAGGCCATGAAGATTCTCGTCATCAATTGCGGCAGCTCGTCCATCAAGTACCAGTTGCTCGATCCGGACAGCGAGGCGGTGCTGGTTTCCGGTCTGGTGGAGCGCATCGGCGAGCCCATGGGCGAATTGGCGAACAAGGCCTACCCCGGCACGGACCGCCAGGCCGTCACCCGGCTGGAGCAGCCCATCCCGGACCACGGCCTGGGCATGCGCCTGGTCGTGGACCTGATCACCGACCCGGAAAAGGGCGTCATCAAACACAAGAGCGAGATCGACGCGGTGGGCCACCGCATCGTGCACGGCGGCGACCTGTTCCATGCCCCCGTGATCGTGGACGACGACGTGGTCTCCGGCATCGAGGCCTGCATCCCGCTGGCTCCGCTGCACAATCCCGGCCATGTGGCCGGCATCCGCGTGGCCCGGGAACTGTTTCCGGACGCGCCCCAGGTCACGGTCTTCGACACCGCATTCTACCAGACCATCCCGCCCCACGCCTTCATGTATGCGCTGCCCTGGGAGCTCTACGACGAACATCGGGTGCGCCGATACGGTTTCCACGGCACGTCGCACAAGTTCGTGTCCGGGGAGCTGGCCCGGGTCCTGGCCCGTCCGCTCACGGAGCTGAACATCATATCGCTGCACCTGGGCAACGGCGGCTCGGCCACGGCCATCCGGAAGGGCAGGGCGATCGACACCTCCATGGGGTTGACTCCGCTGGAGGGCCTGGTCATGGGCACGCGCTCGGGCGACGTGGACCCGGCCGTGCACGCCTTCCTCGGGCGCAACCTGTCCATGTCCATCGAGGCCATCGACACCATGCTCAACAAGGAATCCGGCCTGAAGGGCCTGTGCGGCATGAACGACATGCGCGACATCCACGCCGCCATCGGGCGTGGCGACGAGCGGGCGCGCATAGCCCTGGACGTGCAGACCTACCGCATCCGCAAGTATATCGGCGCGTATACGGCCGCGCTGGGGTGCGTGGACGCCATCCTGTTCACGGCGGGCATCGGCGAGAACGATCCCGTGGTCCGGGCCTTGTCCCTGGCCGGGCTGGAAAACCAGGGCGTCCTGCTCGACCCGGCGGCCAACGAGCGCCGGGCCAAGGAGCCCATGCGCATCAGCGCGGACGGCAGCCGGGTGCAGGTCTGGGTGGTCCCGACCAACGAGGAACTGGCCATCGCGCGCGAAACCAGAGACCTTTTGCGTAAATAATCCCGGCCGGTTCGGCCGGACGTTTCGGAGGTAGCCCCATGTCTTCCAAGGAAGCCCTGTATCAAAAATTCATCGAAAAAGCGACGCTCGTCTCCGCCAAGGTGACGGAAATAGCAAGCGAAGACGAGGCGCTCGGCTACGTCATCGACCAATGCGGCCAGAAGGAGGCCTGCCAGCTGCTGGCCAGCGGGTGCGATCTCGATCTGTCGGAAAAGGCGGCTGAACTGTGCCAGGGCAAGCAGCGCAAGGTCATCGCCGCGCCCGGCCTGAATCCGGAACTGTACAAGAAGCTCGCCGCCCGGGCCAAGAAGGCCGGATTCGACTGTATCGACAATGGGATGCGCGACCACCTGGCCGGGGTGGACGTGGGCTTCACCTTTGCCGAGTACGGCATTGCCGAGACCGGCACCCTGATGCTCGACTGTCCGGACGAGGACCTGCGGCTGGCGACCATGGTCAGCGAATTCCACATCTGCGTGCTGCCCAAGTCCAAGATCCGCCCCACGGCCTATTCCGTGGAGAAGATGATGCTGACACGGATGCGCAGCCACCCGGATTACCTGGCCTTCATCACCGGCGCCAGCCGTACCGCCGACATCGAGCGCGTGCTCGCGCTCGGCGTGCACGGCCCCCTTGAACTCCACATCCTGCTCCTGGAGGACTAGCCATGCAGAAAGCCCACAATCTCAAGGAATACCGCGAGGAACTGCGCGAGTCCCTGGACAACGGTTTTCTGCGCACCACCCTGGACAATTTCGCCGTGGCCTACCGTACGGGCCGGGCCAACGCCTTCAAGGGCATCGACGTGCGCGAGTTGATCGGCGAGATCGCCGCGTGCAAGGACGATGCGGCTGCCCGTTTCGAGGAGCTTTACCAGGAGTTCAAGGCCAATGCGGAGGCGGCGGGCGTGCACGTCCACTTCGCCAAGGACGGGGACGAGGCCAACCGGATCATCACCCGCATCGCCCGGGACACGGGCAGCAGGAAGATCGTCAAATCCAAGTCCATGACCGCCGAGGAGACGCTGCTCAACCACGACCTTGAGGATGCGGGCCTGGAAGTGACCGAGACCGACCTGGGCGAGTGGATCATCCAGCTGCGCCACGAAGGGCCGTCGCACATGGTCATGCCCGCCATCCATCTCTCCCGCTACCAGGTGGGCGATCTGTTCACCGAAGTCACCGGGACCAAGCAGGAATCGGACATCGAGAAGCTGGTCAAGGTGGCCCGCCGCGAGCTGCGCCGCAAGTACGTGGAGGCGGACATGGGCATCACCGGGGCCAACTTCGCCGTGGCCGAGACCGGCACCATCGGCCTGGTCACCAACGAGGGCAACGCGCGGCTGGTCTCCACGCTGCCCCGGGTGCACGTGGCCCTGATGGGCATCGACAAGCTGCTGCCCACCCTGCATGACGCCCTGCGCATCCTCAAGGTGCTGCCGCGCAACGCCACGGGCCAGCAGATCACCTCCTACGTGACCTGGATCACCGGGGCCAACGCGTGCCGGGCGGCCGAGGACGGGAAGAAGGAAATCCACTTCGTGTTCCTGGACAACGGCCGCAGCGAACTGGCCCGAGATCCGCTCTTCTCCCAGGTCAACCGCTGCGTGCGCTGCGGGGCCTGCGCCAACGTCTGTCCGGTCTACCGGCTGGTGGGCGGGCACAAGATGGGCCACATCTACATCGGGGCCATCGGCCTGATCCTGACCTATTTCTTCCACGGCAAGGAAAAGGCCAAGAACCTGGTCCAGAACTGCATCAACTGCGAGGCGTGCAAGGACGTCTGCGCCGCAGGCATCGACCTGCCCCGGCTGATCAAGGAGATCCACGCCCGCATCCAGGATGAGGACGGCCACCCGCTGCCCTCGCTGCTGCTCGGCCAGGTGCTGAAGAATCGCAAGCTCTTTCATTCGCTGCTGCGCGCGGCCAAGTGGGGCCAGCGTCCCGTGGCCGAAAAGGACGGGTTCATCCGCCACCTGCCCATGATCTTCTCCAAGGAACACAGCTTCCGCGCCCTGCCGACCATTGCCGAGACCCCGTTCCGCGACTGGTGGGAGGCCAACGCGCCGCGCGTGGAAAATCCGAAATACCGTGTGGCCCTGTTCTCGGGCTGCGTGCAGGATTTCGTCTACCCCGAGCAGATGCAGGCCGCCGTCCGTCTGTTCGCGGCCGAGGGCGTGGCCATGGACTATCCCATGGGCCAGTCCTGCTGCGGCCTGCCCGTGCAGATGATGGGCGAGACGAAGGCGTCCCGCGACGTGGCCGCCCAGAACCTGCGCGCCTTCGACCCGGCGAACTACGACTACGTCATCACCCTTTGCGCCTCCTGCGCCGCGCATCTCAAGCACAACTATCCCAAGCTGGTCATGGACAAGCCGAGCCTCAAGCTGCGCGCGGACGCGTTTGCGGCCAAGGTCATGGATTACTCCTCCTTCGTCAACGACGTGCTCGGCGTGAAGGCCGGGGAGTTCGGCGGCGACGGGGCCAAGGCCACATACCACGCGCCGTGCCACCTTTGCCGGGGCCTGGGCGTGCACGACGCCCCGCGCGAGCTCATCGCCAAGGCGGGCATGGAGTATGTGGAGTGCGCCGAGGAGGAGGTCTGCTGCGGGTTCGGCGGCACCTTCTCCATGAAGTTCCCCGAGTTGTCGGCCGAGTTGCTGCGCAAGAAGCTGGACAACGTGGAGGCCACGGGCGCGTCCGTGCTGCTCACCGACTGCCCGGGCTGCATCATGCAGCTGCGGGGCGGGCTCAAGCGGCGCGGCTCCTCGGTGCAGGTGCGCCACGTGGCCGAGTTGCTGGACAGGAACAGGAAGGACTGATCTTCAGCGGCGGCCGCCCGGCCGACCGCCGAATTTGGCATGAGGTTTCATCACCGGTTGGACCGCAATCCCTCGAAGCAATGCCACGCTTCCTCCGGATGATTGATCCTTGTGTCGGGCTCCCCGTCCGCTGCGGGGCGGGGAGCCCATTGATACCGTTTCAGGTTGAACCGGCCCGGTCTGCGCGATGAGGCATCGGCAGGACCGCCCGGCGTTCGCACCATGACTCAAGGTGGGGTCCCCATGGAAACCGCATCCGCCTCCCCCATTCGCCTCCTGGCCGCCATTTGTATCGGAGCCTTTCTCCTGGCCTCCGCCGTCTCCGCCGCCATTGTCGTCCGTTTCGGCACCGCTCCCTGGGGAGCGGCCGCTGCGGCGGGAGCGCCCCTCGCGTGCTTCGCCCTGGCGGGCGCCGTCTTATTGCTGCTGGTGCAGCGGCGTCTGGTTCGGCCCCTGGCCCGGGCCTCCCGTCACGTGGCCCATGTCCTCGGCGGCCGGTACGACGAGGCGGACGCCATGCCGGTCGATCGCATTCTCCCGGACCTCGGGCCGCAGGTCCATGCGCTGGCGTCCCGTTTCAAGGAGCGTCTGGGATTCGCCAACAGTTTCCTGCGGGGGCTTCCCGTTCCCATCTGCATTGTGGACCCGAACTCGAAGGTGACCTTCCTCAACCGCGAGTGCCTGGACATGATCGGGTCCGGCGAGGCCCCGGAAAGCTATTACGGCCGTTCGCTTTCCCAGGTCTTTTACAAGGACGACAGGCGGTCCAAGATCGCCGACTGCATGGAGAACAATACCCGGGCCATGAACCTGGAGGCGGTGTTCGTTCACATCGGCGGCGGCGAGATCAACGTACTCGCCAATCTTTTCCCCCTGACCGATGTCCAGGGCAAGGTCATCGGCGGGTGTTGCCTGTACCTGAACACCACGGAGCTGAAGACGCGGGAGCGGGAGGTCGTCCAGCAAAGCGAGCGGATAAGCAAGGCCGCCGCCGAGGCGACCGCAGTTTCCGAGGAACTGGCCGCAGCCGCCATCCAGTTGCGCGGGCTGGTGGACCAGGCGCACGGCGGGTCTTCCCTCCAGACGGAACGGACGGCCGAGACGGCAACGGCCATGGAGGAGATGAACGCCACGGTCCTGGAGGTGGCGCGCCACGCCCAGGACGCTGCGGAGGATGCGGACAATGCCCGCGCCCGGGCCGAGGAGGGATCGCGCATCGTGGCCAATGCCGTGGACGCCATCAACGAGGTGGCGGGCCGGGCGGAGGAGCTCCGGCGGTCCATGGAAGAACTCGACGAACGGTCCGCCGGCATCGGCAAGGTGCTCGGCGTCATCGAGGACATCGCCGACCAGACCAACCTGCTGGCCCTGAACGCGGCCATCGAGGCCGCCCGCGCGGGCGAGGCGGGCCGGGGGTTCGCCGTGGTCGCCGACGAGGTCCGGAAACTGGCCGAGAAAACCATGCAGGCCACCAACGAGGTGCACGGTGCCATCACCGGCATCCAGGAAGGCGCACGGGCCAATGTGAAGGCCACGGAGGTCGCCGTGGAATCGGTGAACAAAAGCACGGAGATGGCGGGCAAGTCGGGCGAGGCTCTGGCCAGCATCGTGGTGGTGGCCCAGGCCACGGCCGATCGCGTCCGCTCCATCGCCACCGCGGCGGAGCAGCAGTCCGCCACCAGCGACGAGATCAACCGGGCCACCATGGACATGAATCGGCTGTGCGGCGAAACCGGGCTGCTGATGCAGGACGCCGCCCAGGCCATCGAGCGGCTGGCCGGGCTCTCGGAAGAGCTGGGCAGGATCATTCGTGAAATGGAATGACCTTTATATTTTGTGCGGAAGGGCTGACAAAAAGCCGGTTCGTGCTTATTGTGTCTACTAAGGGAAACTGCGCCGCGTACGCAGTGCGATGCAACAAGTTGAAATAACGCGATTAAGAGAGAGAAGAGATGGTCAAGCACATTGTCATGTGGACGCTGAAAAAGGAAGCGGGCGGGCTGTCCGCCAAGGAAAACGGGGCGAAGATGAAAGCGATGCTCGAGGCGCTCAACGGGCGCATCGACGGGTTGCGCAACCTGCGGGTGAGCAGCGACATACTGGCTTCCGATCCGGCGTGCCATATCGTTTTGGTGTCCGAACACGACGATGCGGCGGCCCTTGATCATTACCAGTCCCATCCCGAGCATCAGGCGTGCGTCGCCTTCATCAAGGGAGTGGTGGAAAGCCGGAGAGTATTGGATTTCATGCTGTAGGGCCGGGCGGTCCGGGTGCCCGGTCCTGAGCGGGGATGCCTGATACGTCAACCCCTGCGGAAGGGACGACGACCACGTCACCCAGAAGGAGAACGTCATGTCCATGCGTTACGACCAGGACCGCAAGCGGATCATCTGCCGCTGGGAAGAACCGACCAAGGTGGTCATGAACAAAAAGGAGGGACTCATCAACCGCTCCCGCATGATCACGGTCAAGGTGAACGACAACGGCAAGCTGAACAGCAAGGATATCCGTCGTCATCGCAAGCATCCGATGTTTCCGTACATCGACCGTTTCAACAAGATGCTCAACTCCATCGACTGCTTCCCCCAGTGCGAGGACAAGCAGCGGTGCGCGGTGTGCGGCTCGACCGGCGAGGTCAGCCCGCACTTCGACACCGAGCGCCAGTCCATCATCTGGCTGTGCCGAGAGCATCTGACCGAGTCGCCCAAGGTGAACGCCTGACACCCGTCGCCCAAGGGAAGAATTACCCCGCCGGAGCAGTCCCCGGCGGGGTTTCCTTATTTTGCGGCAACGGATATCATGGATGCCGGGACGTGGCTGTCAGGGCGTTATCCGCGCAGTCGGAAGCAACCGTAACAACGGATCGCAGATGCAGGACAAGGAACAGGCCACCGGTCTTCAGTGCGCCATGGTTGTTGGCAAGGGCGGCATGAGCGAGTGCGGCCACTGGAAGATCCTCATGGCCGATACCCGGCGGGACGTGCACGACGTGACCCGGCTGGTGCTGGAGGATTTCACCTTCGAGGGCCGCCGCGTGGAGTGTCTTTCCGCCTTCTCGGCCGAGGAGGCGCGGCGGCTCGTGTTGGCGCACCCGGACGCGGCCGTGCTCCTGCTCGACGTGGACCTGGAGACGGTCGGTGCGGGGCTCGAACTGGCCGAATTCATCCGGGGCGAGGCCGGGAACCGGCTGATGCGCCTCATCGTCCGTACCGGCGGGACCGGCGAGGTCCCGGAAAGCGAGGTCGTCACCGGGCTGGACATCAACGACTACCGGCTCAAGTCCGAGATGACCGCCGATCGGCTGATCACGGCCGTGACCACGGCCATCCGCTCCTACCGGGACCTGCGCACCATCGAGGAAGGCCGCCGTGGACTGCATCTGCTGGCCATGTCCGTGGCCCATCAGATCCGCAACCGCACCGTGGCCATCGCCGGGTTCGCCAACCTGTTGCGCCGCCGGATCGCGGCCGAGGGCGACGCGGCCGAGTTGCTGGCGACCATCCTGGAGGAGACCTCCCGCCTGGAGTCCATGGTCGGCGAGGTGACCCGCTATACTTCCCTCGAGATGGGCGAGCCGCGACTGACCGGCATCCGCGATCTCATAGAACAGGCCATGGAACGGGTGGAGGCGAGCAGCGGCCGTCCGGTGGAGTGGGAGGTGCTCTGTCCCGACCAGCCTGTGCGCGTGGACCCGGCCTCGGCCGTGATCGCCTTCGAGGCCGTACTCCAGAACGCGGTGGATTTTTCGCCGGACGGGGCCAGAGTGCATATCCGCGTTTCGCCCGGCAGCCTGGCCTGCGTGGTCGAGGTGGAGGACTCGGGCTCCGGCATCGGGGAAGGCGAACTGGACCACATCTTCGATCCCTTCTATTCGACCAAGAGCAGGGGCGCGGGCATGGGGCTGGCCATCGTGCGCAAGGTGGCCCTGGAACACCAGTGGGATGTGGCCGTGCGTAGCGTGGCCGGGAGCGGCACCGTCCTCCGGATCGTCATCCCGCGTCGCGAGTTGACGGGGTTGGTGTGAGCGGGTGGCGCGACGCAATGCTGCCGCGCCTGCTCGGCCTGGCCGTTCTTTTCTTCCTGGCGGCGGGGTGGCGTCCGGGCTGGTGCGGCGATGACCGCGTCGTGATCCTGACCTCCCTGGACTGGCCGCCCTATAGCGGACCTTCACTTCCCGGCGGGGGCGTGTCCGGGGAAGTGGTGCGGGCGGCCTTCAGCCGCATGGGATACCGGGTGGATGTCCGGTATCTGCCTTGGAAGCGGGCCGTGGACCAGGCCCGGACCGATCCGGACGTGAGCGGTTTCTTCCCGGAGTATGATTCCGGCCTGCGGGATGAGGGCTTCGTTTACTCCGGCGCCATCGGCGCGAGTCCCGTGGGGTTTGTGGAGGTCAGGGACCGGCCCGTGAACTGGGACACGCTGGAGGACCTTGCGCGATACCGGGTGGGAACGGTCAAGGGATACGTGAACACCGAGTCGTTCGACCGGATGGCGGCCAGCGGGGCCTTCGAGGTCGATTCCTCGGTCTCGGACCTGCTCAACCTGCGCAAGGTCATGGCCGGGCGGGTGGACCTGGCCGTGGCGGACGTCAACGTCTTCCGCTACCTGGCGCGCACGGACCTCGCCCTGAGCCAGGAGCGGCACCGGCTGCGCGTCAATCCCCGGCTGCTCGGAGTCAATACCCTGCATGTCTGCTTTCGCAAGGGGCCGGAGGGCGAGGCGTTGCTCAAGATCTTCAACGAGGGACTGGACCGGCTTTCCGTGCCCGACATGCAGCGCCGCTATCTGGAAAGCATCTTCGCGGGCGGGCGGTAGGCGAGGGTATCGGGAAAAAGTAAAAGGGCTCCGCACCGAAGTGCGGAGCCCTTTGCCTTTGCGTGGTCGGCCGACTTACAGGAAGAAGTAGGTGGCGGCCAGGCCGGTGATGGACATGGTGATGGTGTAGGGCAGGGCCAGGACGACCATGCGGCCGTAGGAGAGCCGGATGACCGGGGCCAGGGCCGAGGTCAGCAGGAACAGGAACGCCGCCTGGCCGTTGGGGGTGGCCACGGACGGGATGTTGGTGCCCGTGTTGATGGCGACCGCCAACTTGTCGAAGTGGTGCATCATGTCGCTGACCTGCGTCTGGATCGCCTGCGGCAGGGTGGCGATGACGTCGGGGCGGTCGAGGTGCGGATCGGTCAGCCGGTCCATGGTCGCCACGGCGTCGGTGATGCCGGGGAAGGTGCCGAGCAGGTTCGTGAAGTGCATCTTGGTCTCGGAGATGTAGACCGTGGCCACGAACACGTTGTCCGAGATCATGGAGAGCACGCCGTTGGCGATGTAGTAGGCCGCCATCTGCGTGTGGCCCTGCATGGAGAGCACCACGTGCATGACCGGGGCGAAGAGGTGCTGGTCGTGGATGACGCCGACGATGGCGAAGAAGACCACCAGCAGGGCGGTGAAGGGCAGTGCTTCCTCGAAGGCCGGGCCGAACTGGTGCTCGTCCGTGTAGCCGTTGAGGCAGGTGAGCAGGACGATGACCGAGAGGCCGATCATGCCGACCTCGGCCAGGTGCAGGGCCAGGGCCACTATCAGCCAGACGCCGATGAGCCCCTGGACGATCAGCTTGGCCTTGCCCTCGGCACCGCGCTTTTCTTCCATCTGCACGGCCGTTTCCAGCAGATGGGAGCGGATGTTGCCGGGCAGCTTGGCGCCGTAGCCGAAGAGGTGGAACTGCTCGACCAGGACGCAGGTCAGCAGGCCCACGGCCAGGACCGGCATGGAAACCGGGGCGACCTGGATGAAGAAGGGCATGAAGTGCCAGCCCATCTCCTCGCCGATGAGCAGGTTCTGCGGCTCGCCGACCAGGGTGCAGACGCCGCCCAGGGCGGTGCCCACCGCGCCGTGCATCATCAGGTTGCGCAGGAAGGCCCGGAACTCGGAGAGGTCCGTGCGCTGCGCTTCCTTGACGGCGATGTCGGAGCACAGGTCGTGGTCGCAGGTCATGGTCTTGCCCGAGGCGAAACGGTGGTAGATGTTGTAGAAGCCGTAGGCCACCGCGATGATGACCGCAGTGACGGTCAGGGCGTCGAGAAAGGCGGAAAGAAACGCTCCGGCGAAACAGAACATCAGGGAAATTGCGATCTTGGATTGCACCCGGGTCAGGATGCGGGTGAAGGTGTATTGCAGGAAGTCCTTCATGAAATAGATGCCCGCAACCATGAAGATCAGCAGCAGGATGACGGGGAAGTTGTTCTTGGTTTCGTGGTAGATCGTGAGCGGCGTGGTCAGCCCGAAGATGACGGCCTCGATGGCGAGCAGGCCGCCTGCGGGAAGCGGGTAGCATTTGAGCGCCATGGCCAGGGTGAAGATGAATTCGCCGATGAGCACCCAGCCGGCGATGAAGGGGCCGGCGGTGTAGATCAGGATGGGGTTGATGACGAGAAAGGCAAGGATCGCCGTCTTGTACCATCCCGGCGAACTGCCGAGAAAGTTCTTGCCAAAGGCTGCTGCGAGTGACTGGGGCATGGTGGTTCTCCTCAAACTCAATGTGACTGGTTGTCGCTATGTTCCTTCGGCAACCTATTCGCCGATGGTCATGGTCGGATACATGCCCATCTCCGGTCCCGACTGGAAGGGCTGGAGAATGTTGAAACATGCGTCCTGGGTCTTCTGCGCGTGACCGCGAGTCTTTTCGGTGCCGTTGTAGTAGGCGCCGTTCTCTTCGCGGATATGCTCGATGCGGTGCCGGAACGCCTTGACGAAGGCCTCGCCGTCGCCCTTGAACGTGGCGTTGCCCAGAGTGATCTCGGTGGCCTTGGCCAGTTCGTCCAGATTCACGCAGTGGGTGGCCAGGTCGGACTGCTTGGTTACGTAGCCCCATACGGCCGAGTTTTCGGGCACATCGATGGGCTCCTCGGCGTCGATGATCGTGTGGGGCATGACGATGGAGTCGCGGCCGATGGTGATGGGCGCCTTTTCGGTGCCGTGGATGAAGGAGTTGAAGCCCACGAACACGTTCCTGCCGTTGTGGGTGTGGATCACCTTGCCGCCGTGGGCGGTGACGTTGTTGCCCTCGTAGATGGAATTTTTGATGAAGCAGTTTTCCTGGGCGTTGGACCCCTTGCCGATGATCGAGTTCTCCACGTGGGCGCGCTGCACGATCAGGGCGTTCTCGCCGATCTCGCATTGGCCCTTGATCACGGCATAGGGACTGACGTAGGCCGAGTCCGGGATGTTTTCCAGCGGCTCGGGAGAGAGGGTGGAGTAGATCGGGATGAAGTCCTCCTTGGTCTCGTCCACGTATTCTATGAACTTGCCGGAGATCTGGCCGTGTTCGTGCAGCTTGACGTATTTTTCGACCACCCCGGGGGGAAAGACGTAATTGAATTCATAGAGCCCGCGCGCCTGGATCCACACCCTGCCGGGTTCGATGACCTTGTTGGACAGGTCGCCGACCTGGACGTAGGCGAAGTCGCCGAGCACGCAGTTGTGCAGGACCGAAAAATCGGCGGTGGCGAAGGGGCCGAGATACACGCCTTCGGTGGTGGTGCCGTGGATGTTGGAAAAGTGCATGGCCACGGTGTTCAGGATGCGGAAGACTTCGGGCATTTCCGCATTCTTCGAGTTGTTGTGCACCAGGGTCTTGACCAGGAAGGAGTTGATGATGCGGATGACCTCGTCATAGAAGAGCTTGGTCTTCACGCCGTTGAACTCCACCACGTCGCCCTTGCGTTTCAGTTCGTCGCCCCGGATGTCGCTCTTGTAGAGTACGGAGCGGTCCACCATGGTCTTGCCCAGGAAATAGCTCCCGGCCAGGTTGGAGTTCTTGAATTTGAAGCTCAAGGGGTGATCCACTGTCAGGGCATAGAATGCGTAGTAGATCAGGTGTCGTTCCCTGGGGATGGCGTCCTGGAGCAGGGGCCTGACGTCGATCCCCAAGGGCTTGAGGTTGACGTTCACTCGGGAGGCGATGTGGTCGAATACGGCTTCTAATTTTTCCATGGATTCCGCGGTGGTTATAGTTGCTACGGTTGCCGCGTTCAGCGCGGCAACCGTAGTTATTCCATAGAAGTCGTTGTTTGGCTACCCTCCGGCGGGTAGCGTGATGGGCATGCCCATGAGCGGCCATATGACCAGCACCGCGAGACCGACCATGACCATCAGCAGGATGGAGGCCGGAATGCCCCAGCCAAAGAACTCGCCGGGCGTGAACTGCCCGGAATCGTAGGCGATGGCGTTGGGAGCCGCGCCCACCAGGAGCAGGAACGGCATGCCCGCCATGACCAGCGAAGCGTAGAGGATGACCTCGGGCGCCACGCCCAGGTAGGGCGCGATGACCAGGGCCACCGGGAGCGATATGGCGATGGCCGCCACGTTCATGATGAAGTTGGTCATGATCATCACGAAGAAGGCGATGGACATGATGAACACGAACCAGTTGGCCTCCTGGAACATGACCAGCCAGTTGACGGCCATCCATTTGGCCGCGCCGGTTTCCCACAGGCAGAAGCCGATGGACATGGCGCCCGCGAACAGCAGGATGATGTTCCAGGGGATGTCTTCCAGATCCTTGAGATCGAGGATCTTGAACACGAAGAACAGGACCGAGGAGCAGAGGATGATGGCGGTCTTGTCCACGGCCTTGAGGGCGGGAACGAAGGCGCGCAGGGACATGATGATGATCACGACGGCGACGATGATGGCGGCCAGGATCTCCGCGCGGGAGAGGCGTCCCATCCTGGCGTTGAGCTCGCGGGCCTTTTCGCGCAGGCCGGGGATGCGGTCCTTCTCGGGCTTGAGACAGATCATGAAGAAGGCCCAGAGCAGGAAGGTCATGCCCCAGCCGATGGGCGCCATGTAGTAGGTCAGCTCGAAGAAGCCGACATCCACGTTGACGATTTCCTTGAAGAAGCCCAGGGCCACCGCGCCGCGCGCCGCGCCGAGCAGGGTGACGATGGAGCCGGCGCCGGCCACGTAGGCCATGCCGATGAACAGTCCCTTGCCGAACTTGGTCGGCTTGTCGCCTTCGCCGTAGAGGGCGTAGATGGCGAGCAGCAGGGGGTAGATGGTGGCGGCCACGGCGGTGTGGGCCATGATGTGCGTCAGGGCGGCGGTGACCACGAAGACGCCCAGGTAGATCATGGAGGTCCGTTCGCCCACGACGTCAAGCATCTTGTAGGCCAGCCGCTTGGTCAGGCCGGTCTTGGTGAAGACCAGGCCGATCATGATCGAGGCGAAGATGAAGAGTACGGACGGGTCCATGAAGTCCTTGAAGGCGACCTTGGCGGGGCGGATCAGGAACATGACCTGGAGGATGCCGATCATCAGCGAGGTGACGCCGATGGGCACGACCTCGAAGACCCACCAGGTGCCTGCCAGCAGGAAGACCGCGATGGCTCCCTTGGCCTCCTGGGACAGGACGAAGTGTTGCCCCATGGGGTCGATGGCGTCGGGCCACGCCGGGGCGAAATAGACGACAGTGAACAGGGTTGCGCCCAGAAGCAGGAAAATCAGTCGTTTCCAGTCAAAGGCGGGCTTGGCGGCTTGAGCTGCTTCCATGATGTCCTCCTCGGCTCGCCTACTCGCCATCGCAGACGAGCATGCGCTTGGTGATTTCTTCAAAGACGTCGCTCAGGCGCAGGACGCCGGTGATGGCGCCGTTTTGACGGACGAGCAACGGCTGGTGCGTGCCCACGATGAAGCGGTGGATGGCGTGCTCCAGGGAGTCGTTTTCATCCAGGTATTCCGCTTCGGCGGGGACGTACATGGCTTCGGAGACCTTGGTCGAGTGCCCTTTTTGGCAGACTTTGCCGAGGGTGTCGGACCACAGGTCGAATTCCTTGAAGATATCGGCCACATAGCGGTTGGACAGCGTGTCGGAATTCAGATCCCTCTTGCCGAGTTTCTTGTAGTTGGGTTCCAGGGCGACCATGAGGTCGATCATGGTCAGCACTCCTGCCAGATTGCCGTCGCCATCGACGACGATGACGTCCCTGTGGCCGCTGTCCACCAGGGCGGCGGCCACTTCTCCGAAAGTGGCGTCCTTGCTGACGGTGCGATATTCGCCGACGGGGATCATCAGTTTCTTGACTTTCATCTCATCCTTCCTTCCAAAAACAGTGTAACAACACATACCCCTATTGATCGCCCTTCCTCTTCTCAACCGCCGCCCGGACTTTGCCGAGCAGGGCCTCCAGGTCCACGGGAACCCCCACCTCGTCCGCGACGCCGATCTTCATGGCCTCGATGGACAGGGACACCTCGCCGGAGTGGTTGATGAGGATGACGGTGCTTTCCGGGCATTCCTGCCGTATGTCGACGAGGAAATGGAGCAACGCGTCCTTGGGGCCGGATAGGCCCGCCAGGATCGCATCCGCAGGTTTCCCTTTCGCCAGACGCCGGGCCTCCGCAACGTCGCCCGCATCCCGCACGGCAAGACCGCGCTTGGAAAGGCGGTCCGCCAGGTTGCGGCGGAAGTCGTCGTCGGCGTCGATGAGCAATACGTGCATGGTTCCCTTGCCTGAAAAGCGGTTGTCGTTCCTTACAAGCAACTGGCCCCCTTATAGGCAATGGATGTGCCAAGTTGAATTTAGTCAACCGATCCGGTGGGTTGTGAAAATGTTCACAGGGGCGGGAAAGGTGTGTTTGGGCAAAATGAAACGTTGTGAATCGTTTTGCCTCTTTTCATGTGTTTCAATGTGAAACATATAGAAACATTTGAAAAAAGTCAGTAGAAATTCATGCCGCTGGTGAGGGTGTTGGTCAGGTAGGCCTCGAGCACGCGGTCCACCGGTCCGCAGACGTCGTCCACGACCTTGGTCCCTTTCCATGTCAAAAAGTCGTAATATTCCGACTCGATGCCTGCGCAGATGACGGTGCGCACGTTTTCGCTCAGGGCCAGGCGGCAGGCGGCTTCGGCCGACGCGTTGTTCAGGACCACGACCTTTTCCTGAATGGTGCCCATGGCGCTTGTCTCGCGCGAGCAGTTGACCACGAGCACATCCGTCGCCAGGTCGAACCGCGGGGCCACGTCACTGTCGAGCAGGGGGATGAGAATCTTTTCCATAAGTGCCTCAATCCATGCCGTAGTGTTTCAGCTTTCGCCACAGGGTGGAGCGGCCCCAGCCGAGGATCTCTGCCGCCTGTTGCTTGCGGCCGCCGGTCTTGATCAGCGCGTCGAGGATCATCTGCCGCTGCACGTCCTCCCAGTTTTCGGCACGGGCGGGCCTGGTGTCCGGCAGGTCGTCGCAGGGTCCCTCCCCGGTCGACGGAGCCGGGGGCGGCGCGGGGGCGCGCAGCAGGTAGCCGGGCAGATGACGGGTGTGAACCCGCCGTCCGTCGCAGAAGTTGACCGCGTATTCGATGAGGTTGCGCAATTCGCGGACATTGCCGGGGTAGTGGTAGGCTTCGAGCAGTCCTTGGGCATTGGCTGAAAGTCCTTCCACCTTCTTGCCGAACCGGGCCTGGAACATTTTCAGGAAGTGGTCCTGTAGCAGGTGCAGGTCGTCGCCGCGTTCGCGCAGGGGCGGCAGGTGCAGCCGGATGACGTTCAGGCGATAGAGCAGATCCTGGCGGAATTTCTTCTGGCGGACCATCTCCTCCAGGTCGCGGTGGGTGGCCACGATGACGCGCACGTCCGCATGGAATCCCTTGGTCGAGCCCAAGGGATAGATGACCTTGTCGTCCAGGAAGGAGAGCAGCTTGACCTGGAGGGCCAGGGGCAGGTCGCCGATCTCGGTCAGGAAAAGCGTGCCGCCGTGGGCCATGCGGAAGCGGCCGGGCTTGGTCCGGTCCGCGCCGGTGAACGCGCCCTTGGTGTGGCCGAAGAGTTCGGATTCGAGCAGGGTGTCGGGCAGGGCGCCGCAGTTGACCTTGATGAACGGGCCGTCGTTGCGGTCCGAGGCGTTGTGGATTTCCTCGGCGAGCATGTCCTTGCCCGTGCCGGTCTCGCCGGTGATGAGCACCGACGAGTCTGTCTGGGCCACGGGCGGGATCATGTTGAAGATGCGCTCGATCTGCGGGCTGCTGCCCACCAGGTTGCCGATGCCCATCAGCCGCGTCCCTTCCTCCAGAGCGTGCGTGGCCCGGGTGGCCACGGTCTCCACCGCGCCCCGGACCTCGCCCCCCTCGCCCAGGAGCGGGGAGACCGTCAGGCGGACGTACACCTTGTTCCGGTTGCGGCTGATGATGTTCGCCTCGGCGCTGCGGGCGTCCACCTTTTTCCAGCCGGACAGGACCGGACATCCCTTGAAGCAGTAGTCGCAGCGCAGGCCGTGCAGGCAGCGCAGGCCGACCAGGCTCTGCCGGTCCGCGCCGGTCAGGGTCTCGTAGGTCTTGTTCACCGCCAGCAGGGTGCCGTCCCGGTCCAGGACGGCCACGCCCAGGGGCAGTTCGTCGAGCAGGTCGGTCAGGCTGTCCGTGTCGGGCAGGAGCTGGCGGAGGGTGTAGGGATTGATCTGGGGCACGCGGGGTTTTCCTGGTGGATGTTCAAGGACGATTCAGCTTGAATCATAATGAAACAAGCACCGGGAGACAAGCCCGTTTCCGGGGTGTCAGACGTGCAGGACCACGGCGAAGCAGTTGAACATGGCCCAGGCATGGTCGCCCACCCGGAGGTCCAGGCGTGTCCCGCTTTCGGCGGAGACGACGGCGCACAGTTCGGCCGCCTCGGAAATCCGGATCACGTATTCGGTGCTGACCCGGCCTTCGGCGATGCGGACCACGGCGCCCTCGAACGCGTTGTCGGCGCTGGCCCGGGGTCTGGACCCGCGCTGGAGCAGGACGTAAGGGGCCTTGATCTCGGCGGTGGCCAGCTTGCCCACGCACAGGCCCAGGCGCTCCCGGCTGTTGTTGGTGATCAGGGTGGTCAGGGCGTGGCCGTCCACCGTGACCAGTTCCACGCGGGACTGGATGTCGCCCTGCTCGATGACCGCGATCTTGCCGTAGAAGGCGTTGCGCGCGCTGGTGCGCCTGTCGGACTCGCGGTCCATGAACAGCCGCGTGACCTGTTGCAGCTCCTCGGCCGAGAAGGGGACGCGGGAGGCGGTCTGGTGTACGGTGGATTGGCCCAGCATCCTCTGCACGGCGGGCAGGGGCAGGTTGCCGCGCATCAGCTCCACGGCGCGGGCCTGGCGGAGCATTTCCGGGCTGCCCATGCGTTTGTCGAGCCCGCATTCTTCGGCCCGCTCGTAGAACTTGCGGCGGACGAAGCCCGGGTCGATGCTGAAGTGGTTTTGCAGCGAATTCGTGAATTCCGGATCGTCCAGCGCCCGGCGCAGCTCCCGGGACAGTTCTTCGGAAACCTGGATCGACCGCAAGGCGTTTCCTCCGTCGTCCGCGCCCTTGAGCCGTACGGAGCGCCCTTTCGGGTCGATGTCCTCGAAGGGGTTCAGGGACAGCACCTCGTTGAGCTTGGCCCCGGTATAGCGGATGAGCAGGAAGATGAGCAGGATGCGTCGTCGGGAAAGTGCGACGTCCCGGCGCGGCGAAGCCTCGGTCCACGCCCGGAACGCCTGCTCCAGGCGGTGGAGCTGCAACGAGTCGAGGTAGGTCCCATTGGCGGGCAGGGATATCGGCATGACACCACTCCAGGTCGGGCTTTGGAAGGCGGCCTCGCGCGCCGCCGACACGAGGTGACAGTACACGCTTTCCCGCTTGACTTCCAGCGTTGAAGCGATATCATTGACACGAAAAATAAATAAAACGTGTCAATGAGGAGGGCAATATGTTCTTCCCCACAGCCGATATCTTCGTTGATCCATGGATACCGCCCCTGGTAGCGTTCGTCATTTCCTTCTTCACGTCCATGGCCGGTGTTTCGGGCGCGTTTCTCCTGCTGCCGTTCCAGATGAGTTTCTTGGGGTACACCTCGCCCTCGGTCAGCGCGACCAACCATCTCTTCAACATCGTGGCCATCCCCAGCGGGGTCTACCGCTACCTCAAGGAAGGCCGCATGGTCTGGCCCCTGGCCTGGGTGGTGATCCTGGGCACGTTGCCGGGCGTGCTCATCGGCGGGGTCGTCCGCATCAACTATCTGCCCGATCCGCGGAATTTCAAGCTCTTCGTCGCCGCCGTACTCCTGTTTGTGGGCGTGCGCATGACTTCGGACCTGCTCATGCGCCGAAACGGCAGCGGCAAGGAAACGGCCGAGGCCCGGTTTCAGCAGTTGCTGCGCGCCCGGCGCGAGCGTGCGGCAGCGGGCCGCGTCGAACCCGCCGTGATCGTGGAGCGGCTGACGCTGCGCGCGCTTTCCTTCAGTTTCTACGGGGAGCGGTACACCTTCCGGACCCTGGGCATCTTCACCCTGAGCTTCGTCGTCGGGATCCTCGGCGGCATCTACGGCATCGGCGGCGGCGCGATCATCGCCCCGTTCTTCGTGGCCTTCTACCGGCTGCCGGTCTACATCGTGGCCGGGGCCACGCTGATGGGCACCTGCGTCACCTCGCTGACCGGCGTGCTTTTTTTTCAGGCCGTCGCGCCCTTGTATCCGGCCCTGTCGGTCACGCCCGACTGGCTGCTCGGCATCCTTTTCGGCCTGGGGGGAATGGCCGGGATGTACCTGGGCGCGCGTTGCCAGAAGCACGTGCCCGCCCATGTCATCAAGTGGATGCTGGTGACGATCCTCTTCTATATTGCGGGCAAGTACGTCCTCGCCTTCCTGGGAATCTGACCCCTCCCGCCGTGGAACGGGAAAGCCCGGCTTTCGCCGGGCTTTCTCATTCCACGGGGAAGTCGAAATAGGTGTCGGGGAAGGGCTCGTCGCGCAGGGTGAAATGCCACCATTCCGAGGTGATGCCCCGGAACCCGTGCCGGTCCATGACCGTGCGCAGCAGGGCGCGGTTGGCCCGGGCCGGGGTCGGCATGTCCAGATTGCCCGGCCAGGACGGAGAGCCGAAGAAGTCGAAGGGGCTGCCCATGTCCAGTTCGGAACCGTCGGCAAGGTTGATGATGGTCAAATCCACGGTGGAGCCGCGTGAATGGCCGGATTTCTTGGCGATGTAGCCGTCGCGGAAAAGGTATCGTTTGTCCACTTCGGGGTAGTACTGCGCCTTCATCCGGGTGTCCTTCAGGTCGGCGCCCCAGCGCACGAAGTGGTCCACGGCCCGCTGCGGCCGGAAGCCGTCGTAGATCTTGACGCCCAGGCCGAAGGGCTTGAGGTCCGCCTGCACAGCGGCCAGGGCATCGGCGGCCTGGCGGGTGAGGATGGCCGTGGGCGCGAGGTAGCCGTCGATGCGCTCGCCCACGAAGTTGTTGTCCGAGTAGTAGCGGACTTCGAGCACGGCGTCGGGGACGACGTCGGTGACGTGGACGAAGCCTTCGGGCAGCCCGGCGGCGCGGGCCGGAGCCAGCAGGCAGAGCAGGGCCAGGGCGGCGTACAGGAGGCGGCGGAGGGTCATGGGCAATCCTTTGGTTCAGGGATGGACGATGTCCGGCAATCTATCCCGATTTCCCGATTGAAGACAAGGGGGCGGCTCGGGGCGGGAAAGGCGAAAGGGCTTCGGCCAATGGCAGAAGCCCTTTTGCGCATGCCGGGCCGGAGGCGGGGGTCAGGTGTCGGACTCCGCGTGGATGCGCCAGCCGTTGGCGTAGAGGTTGAAGGACTCCTCGCGGAGCCGTCCGATCAGGGTCAGGTTGTTTTTTTCGGCGTAGGCGATGCCCGAACTGGTGGCGGCGGAGAAGCCGCACAACACCGGGATGTTCGCCGTGGCTGCCTTGACCGCAAGCTCCAGGGCCAGGCGGGACGAAAGCATGGCGATGGTCGCCCGGCTGAGGGCGCCTTCGAGCAGGGCGCGGCCGATGGCCTTGTCGAAGGCGTTGTGCCGTCCCACGTCCTCGCCGAAGGCGATCAGTTGGCCGTCCGCCGTGAACAGGGCCGCCGCATGGGTCGAGCCGGTGTCGCGATAGAGGTTCTGCCGCCGCTCGAAGGTCCGTTTCAGCTCGAAGAGCAGCCCGGCCCCGATGCGGGCGGGGCGGGGCGAAGGATAGATGCGCCGGATGTCCGCGCTGGAGTCCAGGGTGACGTCCACCCGGGACACGCCCCGATAGCTGAAGCCGATGGCCGCCAGGTCGCCGGGCTCGCTGATCCGCGAATTGCAGAACAGGTAGCCCGCGACCAGGTTCAGGTCGTCGCCCGGCGTGCGCGAGAGCAGGGCCTCCTGCGTCCCGTTGATCAGCACCCGCAGTCCCGACTCTTCGGCGATGGCGTCGTCGCGAAAGACGAGCCGTCCGTTCTCGTACCGCTGCAGCGTGGTCGTGCGCAACAGGCGGGAGGGAACGGGCTCGCCCTGTTCCGGCCCCTTCCGGGAGGGCAGCGGCGTCAGTCTCGGTTCACCCACGGCGGCTCCTATTCGGC
>JAZHDH010000077.1:0-5601 GCA_036584335.1 Pseudodesulfovibrio sp.
TGGTGGACGGCATGGCCTCCTGGTGGTGCGCCATCCACGGCTACGGCCACCCGGCCCTGACCCGCGCCCTGCGCGAGCAGGCCGGGCGCATGGCCCACGTCATGTTCGGCGGCCTGACCCACGACCCGGCCATCGGGCTGGGCCGCGCCCTGCTCGACATGGCCCCGGACGGCCTGAAGCACGTCTTTTTCGCGGATTCCGGCTCGGTAGCCGTGGAGGTGGCCATCAAGATGGCCCTGCAATACATGCAGGCGTCCGGCCGCACCGCGCGCACCCGGCTGCTGACCGTGCGCGGCGGCTACCACGGCGACACCTGCGGGGCCATGTCGGTCTGCGATCCCGAGGGCGGCATGCACGCCCTCTTCACCGGCCTGCTGCCGCGCCAGTTCTTCGCCCCGCGCCCGCGCTGCCGCTTCGGCGGCCCCTTCGACCCGGCGGACCTGGACCCGGTCCGCGCCCTGCTGGCCGACCACGCGGACGAGATCGCGGCCATCATCGTCGAGCCCATCGTCCAGGGCGCGGGCGGCATGCATTTCTACCACCCGGACTACCTGCGCGGCCTGCGCGACCTGGCCGACCGGCACGGCGTCCTGCTCATCCTCGACGAGATCGCCACGGGATTCGGCCGCACGGGCAGACTCTTCGCCTGCCAGTGGGCGGACGTCACGCCGGACATCCTGTGCCTGGGCAAGGCCCTGACCGGCGGGACCATGACCCTGGCCGCCACCCTGGCCACCGCCGACGTGGCCCGGACCATCTCGCGCGGCGGCCCGCTCATGCACGGCCCGACCTTCATGGCCAATCCCCTGGCCTGCGCCGTGGCCCGCGCCAGCCTGAAGCTGCTGCTCGCCAGCGGCTGGCAGGCAAAGGTCCGCACCGTCGAGGGTTGGCTGCGCGACGCGCTGGCCCCCTGCCGCGACCTGCCCGGCGTGGCCGACGTACGCGTGCTCGGGGCCATCGGCGTGGTCGAGATGGCCGAGCCCGTGAACCTGCCCCGGCTGCACTCCTTCTTCATCGACCACGGCGTCTGGCTGCGCCCCTTCGGCAGGCTGATCTACGCCATGCCGCCCTACGTCATCACCGCCGACGAAGTGGCCCGGATCGGCCGGGCCGTGCACGCGGCCATCCTCGCCAACGCCCACCGATAAGGACCATCATGACCCTGCTCCTCCTCTACTGCGCCCTGTTCATCGCCATGGGCTGCGTCGAATTCGTCAAGCGCAAGGATTTCGCGGAGTTCGCCGTGGCGGGCCGCCGCTTCGGCGCGCCCATGGTCGGGGTGTCCATCGTCGCCTCCTGCGTGGGCGCTTCGGCCACCATCGGCATGACCGGCCTGGCCTTCAGCGCCGGATTCCCGGCCTTCTGGTGGCTGGGGTCGGGCGCGGCCGGGCTGCTCGTCCTCGGCTTTTTCCTGGCCGCCAAGGTGCGCGAAAGCGGGGTCTTCACCCTGCCGGACATGGCCGAGCGGTTCATCTCCCCGGCCGCGCGCCGCCTGATGGCCGTGATCATCATCCCGGCCTGGACCGCCATCCTCGCGGCCCAATACCTGGCCGCAGCCAGGATCGTCACCGCCCTGACCGGCATGGCCGACGCCACGGCCCTGGCCGCCTGCGCCGCGCTGATCACCGCCTACACCGTGCTCGGCGGCCAGAACTCCATTCTCAAGAGCGACGCCGTGCAGTTCGCCATGGTCGCGGCCGGGCTGGGCCTGGCGCTGGGCTTCACCGCCGCCAGCTCACCCGTGTCGCTTTCCGAAATCCCCCTGCAACTGACCAACGACGCCTTCCCCCTGTCGCGCTGGACCTATTTCATGCTCATCGTCGGCGGCAGCTACGTGGTCTGCCCCATGCTCTTCGGACGGCTGCTCTCGGCCCGCGACGATCGCCAGGCGCGGCGCGGCGCGCTGCTGGCCGCCGCCGGGCTGGCCGCCTGCGCCCTGGCCGTGGTCGCCATCGGGCTGTACGCGCGCGGCCTGGCCCCGGCGGGCACCGACCCGGATACCATCCTGACCCGGATCATCCCCGCCGTGATGCCCGGCTGGGCGGGCACGGTCCTGCTCTTCGCCCTGCTCTCGGCCGTCATCTCCTCGGCCGATTCCTGCCTGCACACCGCCGCCACCGTGCTCGAACACGACCTGCTCGGCGACGCCAGCGTGGCCCGCTGCCGCCTGCTCATGGTCGGCCTGGGCCTGGGGGCGGTGGGCGTCGCCCTGTCCGGAGGCTCCATCCTCTCGCTGCTGCTGGCCGCCAACGACATCTACGTCTGCGGCGTGGTCGCGCCCATGGCCGTGGCCATCCTGGCCAGCGGACGGCGGCCCGTCTGTCCCCGGGCCATGCTCGCGGCCCTGGTCCTGGGCGGCGCGCTCGGCGTGGCCGCAGCCGCCACCGGGGCCAAGGAATTCAGTTATGCCGGGGTGGCCATTTCGCTTACCCTCTCCCTCGTCGCCCTGCGCAAACCCCGGCTGGCGCTGCAATAGCCCGCCGCCAACCCCAGGAGGATCATCCATGGACTCCCTCGCCGACCTGAACGAACGCCACCGCCGATTTGTCGAAGAACGGCACTGGCAGAAACACCAGACCCCCAAGAACCTGGCCATGGCCCTCTGCGCCGAGGCGGGCGAGCTGATCGAGCTCTTCCAGTGGCTCACGCCCGAGGAGAGCCGCGCCCCGGACGACAAGCGCCGCCAGGCCGTGGCCGAGGAAATGGCCGACGTGCTCATCTACCTGGTGCGCATGGCCGACGAGCTCGGCATCGACCTGGTTGCCGCCGCCCACGCAAAATGCGACAAGAACGACAGCAAATACCCAAAGGAGGCGTTCCAGGCCGATCCCCTGCGCCCCCACGAATACAAGGAGCGATAGCCATGTCCGGCAAGTGGCGTCTGACCATCACCCAGGAATTCTCGGCCTCGCACCAGCTGCGCAACTACGGCGGCAAATGCGAGAACATGCACGGCCACAACTTCGGCGTCGAGGTCGTGGTCGAGGGCAGCGAACTGGACGCAAAGGTCCAGTACCTCGTGGACTTCAAGGAGTTGAAACAGCGCACCAGTAAGGTCCTGGAAAGACTCGACCACAAGCACATCAACGAGGTCGAGTGCTTCGCCGAGATCAACCCGTCCTCCGAAAACCTGGCCATGTTCATCTACCGCCAGCTCAAGGGCGCCATGCCCGAAAACGTGCGCCTGGTCGAGGTCTCGGTCTCCGAGAAACCCTCCTCCAAGGCGACCTACTGGGAGGACTAGATGGCCCGGCCCAAACGCTGCCCGCGCGACCCCGACGAGCCGTCCTACGGGAAGATCATGACCAGCATGCTCATCCCCAAGAACCCGCGCTCCAATCCCCGGCGCATGGTCAGCGGTATCGCCTTCGTCGCCTTCCTCGCCTTTTTCGTCTTCGCCGCCATGGGGCGGGGCTGCACCCACGCCACGCAGCCCCAAAACGCGCCGCCCGCAGCCACCTCCACCCCCTCCGGCAGCTAGCCCGTGCGCATCGTCCTCCAGCGCGTCAAAAAAGCCCGCGTCACCGTGGACGACCGGACCGTCGGCGAAATCGGCGTCGGCATCCTCGCCCTGGTCGGCTTCGGCCAAGGCGACTCCCCTTCCCTGCCCGGCTCGCCCGCCTGGGCCAAAATGCTCGACAAGCTGGTCAACCTGCGCATCTTCCCGGACGGCCAGGGCAAACTCAACCGCTCCCTCACCGACATCGCCGGGGGGTTGCTCCTCGTCTCCCAGTTCACCCTGTACGCCGACTGCAAGAAAGGCCGCCGCCCCTCCTTCTCGAACGCCTGCCCGCCCGATACCGCCCGCCAACTCTTCGACCGCTTCGTGGCCGACGCGCGCGCCGTCGCGCCCGGCCCCGCGGCCACCGGCGTCTTCGGCGCGGAAATGGACCTCGACTTCGTCAACTGGGGACCGGTCACCATCCTGCTGGATTCGGACGAGCTGTAGGGACGGCGGGAAGGAAGATTGCCTCCGGCGGCCCAAGGCCGAGGGCCTTGGGAATCCCGGCTCCGGCTGCGCCGGGGTAGGGGGCGAGAGTGTGGCGCGCTGAGTGGATGGCTTGGCTGGCGGCGGCTGCGCGGCGGCTGCGCGGCGTCCGCAAATCTTCGGCCGAGTCGAAACCGCCCTGACGGGACGGTTCCGACTCGGCCGAATCTTTACGGACAGTAGCCCACGCCGTGTGGACCGCTTGGCATGAACTTGAAGATCATGCCATTACGGCGTCTCGGACATTGGCAGGGACGATCCTTAACCTGAAAACCCTACCTTTGGTTTTCTTCTTCAAAAAACACCCCGGCTGAGGCCGGAAAATACGGCGGACGCTGTTCCGGTGAGCGGTACGTATCTCCGCCCGTATTTTCCGGCCTCAGCCGTTACCCGGCACGGCGGGGGCGAACGGGCAGTCCGTCCCCGCGCATGGCAAGGACTCCGATGCTACTCCCCCGCGAAGCGGAGCTGAGATCCCAAAGGCCCTCGGCCTTTGGCGGGTCCAGGGCAACGCCCTGGTCTCCCCGACAAATCCGCAGGATAGCGGATTTGGACGCTGGCTTCGCCAGCGCCGCGAAGCGGTGAGCCCCAGGACGGGGCGAATCCAGGGCCGCCGGAGGCATTCCCCCCTACTCCCCTTTCCGCGATCCTTCGTACAGTTCGTACTCCAGCAGCCGACATTCGATCTTGGCGTTGAAGAAGCTGCGCCGGCTTTTGGTGCGCAGGCCGATCTGCTTGGCGAGTTTGAGATTGCCGGTGAAGACGTAGCCGCTCTTGCCGGAGCAGGACTGCTTGAAGAAGTCGCCGATGCCCTTGTAGACCTCGCCGAGGCGGTTTTCGTCGCCCAGGCGTTCGCCGTATTCGGGGTTGAGCATGACGATGCCGGGTCCGGGCGGGACTTCGGTCTGGCGGAAATCGCAGACGGCGAACTCGATGAAATCGCCCACTCCGGCGGCGCGGGCGTTGGAGCGGGCGGCCTCCACGGCTTCGGGGTCGTGGTCGGTGGCGATAATCCGGCCGCAGAAGCCGGGGTTTTCCGCGTCTTCGGCGCCGTCGATGAGGGCGTCCCAGCGTTCGGGATCATAGCCGGGCACACGCATGAAGGCGAAATGGTCGCGCAGCAGTCCGGGCGCGCCGTTGACGGCCATGAGCGCGGCCTCGATGGCCAGGGTGCCGGAGCCGCACATGGGAGCGATGAAGTGGGCGTTCCTGCGGGCAAAGCCGGGCCAGCCTGCGGCGAGGAGGCAGGCGGCGGCCAGGGTTTCCTGCATGGGGGCCTTGTGCGGACGCTTGCGGTAGCCCCTGCGCGGCAGGGGGTCGCCGGTGGTGTCCAGGTAGAGGGTGGCCTGTCGGCCGCGCCAGTGGAGGAAGAGGCAGACCCCGCCGGTTTCGGGGCCGGAGTCGGGCCGACGGCCGAAGCGGGCGGTGAACTGGTCGGCCACGGCGTCCTTGACGCGCAGGGCGGCGAAGCGGGCGTCATTGACCCCGGCGTCGCGGACCGAGGCGTCCACGCGGAAGTAGCCGTCCGGGGCGAGATAGTCCGCCCAGTCGATGCGGCCCACGGCGCGGTAGAGATCGTCCGGCCCCTGCGCGTCCATGCGGGCCAGCTCGAA
>JAZHDH010000078.1:0-5559 GCA_036584335.1 Pseudodesulfovibrio sp.
TTCGCGCCTAGCACTCGAACCTTTCTCAGCAACCTGCCAGAGTGGGCTTTGTCAACACTCTGAAGGGGCCGGAGATGAACTCCGGCCCCTTGATTGCGGGAGCCGGTTAGACCTTGGCGCCTTGCAATTCTTCTTCGGTGATGCCCCAAACCACGTTGTGCGGCGGCAGGGGATCGGTGTCGAAGAACCGGGGCAGCCGGTCGTCGGCGGAGGTGAATCCGGCCTTGGCGTTGAAGTCCAGTTCGTCCTTGAGGCAGTTGACGCCGAGGTTGACCAGGTCGTCGGCCGAGAAGGGGCGGCCGGTCCATGCCTGGACCAGGTCGGCCATGGTCTGTACGCCGTTGGCGGCGTCCAGCACGGCGAACGCCACGAACAGGCACAATCCCATGGAATCGATGGCGGCCGTGGCCACCTGGAGGTTCTTGGACAGTTCGATGTTGCCTTCCTTCTTCAGGCCGTCCACGGAGCCGCCCACGCCCAGCACGTTCTGGGCCACGCCGTACCCGGCGGTGTGGTCGGCACCCATGGGGGTGGTGGCGTATGTCACGCCCACGCCCTTGACCGCGCGCGGATCGTAGGCGGGCATGGACTGGTTCTTGACCACGGGCAGGCGCTCGACGCCGAAGGCTCCGCCCGCGAAGGTCACGCCGTTGCCGATGATCATGCCCATGGGGTCGCCTGAGCCGACCTTCCTGAGCAGTTCGATGGCGGCCTTGCCGTCGCCCCAGGGGATGATGCCCCCGTCCATGGCGATGGCGATGGTGTTGCCGATTTCGATGGTATCCATGCCCTTTTCATCGCAGATGCGGTCGAGAAGGGCTATGTCGTCGATGTCCCTGATCATGGAGTTGGCCCCGAAGGCCCAGACGGTCTCGTACTCGAAGCCGGAAGTGACGTAGTTGCCGTCGGCGTCGTTGTACTGCTGCGAGCACTGGATGACGCAGCCGACGTGGCAGCCTTCGGTGGTCTTGCCGCCGCGCGCCTGGATGATTTCGGCTATCTTCTCGCCGGAGATGTCGGCCGCGTGGTCGCACTGGCCGAAGCGGAAGTTCTTGGTGGGCAACGCGCCCGCCTCGTTGATGACGTTGACCAGGACCGAGGTGCCGAAGCCGGGCAGCCCCTGGGACGTGACCGGGTGCTTGCGCAGGATGTCGACCCAGGTGGAGCGGGCGGACTTGAAGGCGTCGGCGTCGACCGCCCCGACCTTTTCATTGGTGGCGGAGTCGAGGATGACCGCCTTGATCTTTTTGGAACCCATGACCGCGCCGACGCCGCCGCGCCCGGCGGAGCGGGCGGGCCGCTTGTAGGGATCGGTGAACTGGATGGTGGCGGTCAGCCGCAGGGTTTCCCCGGCGGGGCCGATCATGCCCGCAATGAGCTTGTCGCCATACTGTTCCAACAGTTTGTCGTGGGCCGGATAGTTGTCCATGCCCACGATGTCGTCGGCGGCGCGGAATTCGACCGAATCGCCGGTGATGAACAAGGTGGAAAAGGGCGCGTCCGATTCCGGCTTGTCTTCGAGGATGATGGCCAGAATGCCCATTTTGGGCAGCTTGTGGGCGAACAGGCCGCCGGAGTTGGACTCCTTGATGGTGCCGGTCAGGGGCGATTTGGTGCCCACGGACAAACGGCCGGAGTTGGCGGCCGTGGAGCCGCCGAGCAGGCCGGCGGCGAAGACCAGCTTGTTTTCGGCGGAGAGCGGGTGACAGTCCGCAGGGACTTCCGAGTTGATGATGCGCGAAGTCAGCGCGCGACCGCCGAGATTGGCGTACGGGCCGACTTCTTCAAAGGCGTATTGCCGGGTCCGGGTGTTGATGCGTAGGATTCTGGGCATGGTGTACCTCGATTCGGTAGCGTGTCCGGCAGGTTGCCGGGCAACCGTTTAATTGATTATTTCACCTTGAGGGTATAATACTCTTCTCGAAAACTTTTTGTCAAAGAAAACAAGATACTATGCCCATGTCGGCATAATCTGGCAGATCGTGGAGGCCAACCATGGGGAATGTTGGGGAATTGCGATTGACGATGCGCGCGGGCGCGCGGACCGGATTCAACACGCTGTTGCAGCGCGGTTTTTATCTGGCCGGGAGGTCGGGGATGACTGTGCGCGAGTTCTTGCGGGAGGTGGTTGGATACGATGACGCCAGGATCGATCGGGACGTGCGGACGGTCTTTCTCAATTCCAGCCCGATGGACGGATTGGACGAGACGATGGTTCGCGACGGTGACCGGCTGGCGCTGGGCAGCGCCATGCCCGGCTTGGTCGGCATCTGCATGGGGCGCGATAATCCGTACAAGGAGTTTCGCAAGTCGCTGGCCCTGGAGCGGACAGCGGACGACGAGAAGGGTGCGCCGGTCCGTGTGTATGTGAAAATTTTCAGCGTGTTGGCCGTTGATACCGGTGCGGACATCCTGGCGCGTGGCGTCGAGGTGGATCGGGAGTCCTTGGTAGCCCTGCTGGAGCGGGAAAAGGAGAATATCCTATCAGAAGCCGGGCGGTCGCCCGACAGGGTGATCGAGTCCGTGAAAAAGGGAACCGGACCGTTGTGTCTTGCGGTCCGGTTCGTTTGATTTGCTATTCGCAGCCCATGAGCTTTTTGAATTCCTCCAGCTTTTGAATCTGTCTCTTGAACCGCATCTGGGTGATGAGGTCTTCCTTGGTATACTGAATCCTGTTGTCGTACAGAGCCCAGCGGACCTTCTGGCAGGAAGTGGCCTTTTCATCGGCGGGCATGCCGCTGATGTTCCGGCCGTATTTTTCCACGGCGGACCGGTAGGCCTTTTCGGCGATGCGGTATTCGGAGTCGGCCATATCCCTGGTGGGCGTGGTGTCCGCCAGGGCCATGGCGGAAACAAGGGCGACAAAGGCCGCAGCGGTCAGGATGGCGAGGATTTTTTTCATGGCAGTCTCCCTTATTCGGATGGATTTATCCTTTGATATCATGTCATCGCTCCCGGAATAAAGGATAATAATCGTTCGTGAACGAAAAAAGGCGGCTCCCGAAGGAGGCCGCCTGTATTTCAGTGGTGGGCGATCGCAGACTTGAACTGCGGACTTCCACCGTGTGAAGATGGCACTCTGACCAGCTGAGTTAATCGCCCACTGAGGTCATCCCCCGGGGCTGCCGCCCGAAGGGAGATTTGATATATCGACAACAATTTCTGTTGGCAAGCACTTTCTTACCCCTTTTTCGCACAATCGGCCGCCAGGCAGGTCTGGCCGTCACCCGGGTCGCGGTCATAGCAGGTCAGGCCGCACCGCAGGCAGCGGGCGGTTTCGCCCTGCACTTCCTCCAGGCTCAGGCCGCCTTCGATCTCCTTGAAGGTGCACCGGCGTTCGTCGCATTCGATCAGGTGCGGGACCTTGGCCTTTTCGCGATACCCCACGTCCGGCACGTCGGTGAACATGGTGTAGGGGATCAGCGCACGTTGCAGCCGGGAGGAGTAGTGGGGCTCGCCGTCCGTCAGGTACTGATGGATGGAGCGCGCCGCCCTGCGGCCTTCGCCCAGGGCGGTGATGACCAGGGCCGGTCCGGTATGCATGTCGCCGCCGGTGAAGACGTGGGGCAGGGCGGTCTGCAAGGTGTCCGGATGGGCGCCCAGGGTCCGCCATTTGGTCTCCTCCAGCGTGCACTTGCCGGAATCGTCGTACAGGCAGGAGAGCTCGGGCTTTTGTCCGATGGCGGAATAGACTGTGTCGGCCTCGATCAGTGTCTCGGACCCTTCGATGGGCACGGGACGGCGTCGGCCCGAGGCGTCGGGTTCGCCCAACTCCATGCGGATGTACTCCACATGGGTGGCCCTGCCCGATTCGTCCTTGACGATCCGCGTGGGTGCGGCCAGGAAGAGATATTTCACGCCTTCCTCCTCCGCGCCTTCGATTTCTTCGATGTTGGCGGGCATTTCGTCGCGGGTGCGGCGGTACATCAGGGTCACGTCCGAGCCCAGGCGCACCGAGGTCCGCGCGGTGTCGATGGCGGTGTTGCCGCCGCCGATGACCACGACCTTCCTGCCGATGTCCGTGTCCATGCCCAGGCCGACCTTGGTCAGGAATTCGGTGCCCGTGGCCACGTTGGGCGCGTCCTCGCCCTCGATGCGCAGGGTCAGGTTCATCCATGCGCCGATGCCCAGGAACACGGCCTCGAATCCTTCGGCGGCCAAGGACTCCAGAGTGAAGTCGCGGCCGAAATAGGCGTTGTGGCGGACGTCGATGCCGAGATTGATGATGCCCTCGATCTCCCAGTCGAGCACGGCCTTGGGCAGCCGGTATTCCGGGATGCCGTAGCGCAGCTGGCCGCCCAGCTTGGGCATGGACTCGAAGATGGTCGGCGAGTAGCCCAGGCGGCGCAGAAAGAAGGCGCAGGAGAGGCCGGAGGGGCCGCCGCCGACCACGGCCACCTTGCGGCCGTTTTCGGGCGCGCAGGGGATGGGGGTTCGCTGACCGGAGTTGAGCTCCCAATCGGCCGCGAACCGCTTGATCATGTTGATGCCGACGGGTTCGTCCACGTGGCCGCGTCGGCACACCCCTTCGCAGGGATGAGGGCAGACCCGGCCGATGGACAGGGGCATGGGGATGCGTTCGCGGATGGTTTCCAGCGCGCCCGCGTAGTCGCCGCATTTGACCTGCTCGATGTAGCGGGGAATGTTGATCTGGCCGGGGCAGCGCTGGCGGCAGGGGGCCAGGCAGTCCGTCTCCAGGTTCAGGTGGGTGATGCGCGCGGTCATGCCCTGGATGGTGATGACTCCGCGCGGGCAGACCTGTGCGCAGCCGCCGCAGGCCGTGCACAGCGCGGCATTGACCACGGGGTAACCCTCCGGCCCCATTTCGATGGCGCCGAACTGGCACGCCTTGACGCAGGTGCCGAAGCCGAGGCAGCCCTCGGGACACATCTTGCTGCCGTCGTAGAGCAGATGCTGGGCGCGGCAGTCGCTGACGCCGCGATAGTGGTAAATGTTTTCTGCGCGCACGCCGCCGGTGCAGTCCACGAAGGCGATCTGTTTCTCCATGGACGAGAATTCGAGGCCCATGATCGCGGCTACCTTGACGGCCACGGCGTCGCCGCCGATGACGCAGACGTTGGCTCCGGCCTTGCCTTCGACCACGCCCTGCGCCGCGCCGGAACAGCCGGGGAAGCCGCAGCCGCCGCAATTGGCTCCGGCCAGCACGCTTTCCACCTGGGCGATGCGCGGGTCTTCATAGACATAGAGCAGCTTGGAGGCCACGGCCAGGATCACCGCCGAGGTGAAGCCGATGCCGAGAAGGACGAGTACGGAGGTTTCGATCATTGGCGTTCTCCTAGGAGGCCATGCCCTTGAAGGCGAAAAAGGTCAGGGACATGAGCCCGGCCATGATCAGGGCCAGGGGCGTGCCTTGCAGGCTGACGGGCACGCGGGCCAGATCGAGCCGTTCGCGGATGCCCGCCAGGACCACCAGGGCGAGCAGAAAGCCCGCGCCCGAGGCCACGGAGAAGATCACGGTCTCGATCAGCGAGTATTCCTGGCGTTGGCAGATGATGGCGATGCCGAGCACCGCGCAGTTGGTGGTGATCAGCGGCAGGA
>JAZHDH010000079.1:0-5502 GCA_036584335.1 Pseudodesulfovibrio sp.
TGGAGATTCCAAAGAACCTTTTTCAAAAGGTTCTTTGGCCGCCGGAGGCATTCCTCTCCTATAGGATCTGGTCGAGTATCCCCAAATCCTTGTCGCCGCGTCCCGACAGGCAGATCAGCACGGATTTGCCCTTCAGTTCGTCCTTGTGCTCGATGGCGTAGGCCACGGCATGGGACGATTCCAGCGCCGGGATGATGCCTTCGCGCCGGGAGAGGACCTTGAAGGCGTTCAGGGCCTGGCCGTCGTTGATCACGGTGTAGTCCACGCGGCCGGTGGCCTGGTAGTGGGCGTGTTCCGGGCCGACGCCGGGGTAGTCCAGCCCGGCGGCCACGGAGTGGGACGGCAGGATCTGGCCCTCGGGGGTCTGGAGCAGCTTGGTCAGCATGCCGTGCAGCACGCCGTCGGCGCCCCGGTCCAGGGGGGCGGAGTTGTAGCAGCCGGGCTCGCCGGTGCCGCCCGCCTCCACGCCCACGATGCGCACGGAGGCGTCGGGCACGAAGTGGTGGAACATGCCGATGGCGTTGGAGCCGCCGCCCACGCAGGCCACGACCACGTCGGGCAGCCTGCCGTCGTTGCGGTCCATGAACTGCTGGCGCGCCTCCTTGGAGATGACCTGCTGGAACTCGCGCACCAGGGTCGGGAAGGGGTGCGCCCCGGCGGCGGTGCCGAAGCAGTAGTGGGTGGTCTCCTGGTCCGCTATCCAGCGGCGCATGGCCTCGTTGATGGCGTCCTTGAGGGTCTTGGTGCCGGACTCGACGGGCACGACCTCCGCGCCCATCAGCCGCATGCGGCCGACGTTGGGGGCCTGGCGCACCACGTCGGTGGCGCCCATGTAGACCACGGCCTTCATGTCGAGCATGGCGGCGGCCACGGCCGTGGCCACGCCGTGCATGCCCGCGCCGGTCTCGGCCAGCAGCACCTGCTTGCCCATCATCTTGGCCAGCAGCCCCTGGCCCAGGGTGTTGTTGATCTTGTGCGCGCCCGAGTGGTTGAGGTCCTCGCGCTTGAGCCAGAGGTCGAACCCGAGATCCCTGGACATGTTCGGGCAGTAGGTGATGATGGATGGCCGTCCCACGTTCTCCCTGAGCATGGCGGCGAACCGGGTCTGGAACGCCTCGCTGGGGAGGATGGTCCGCATGGCCTCTTCCAGTTCGATGAGCGGCGGCATCAGCAGTTCGGGGATGAACTGGCCGCCGAAGTCGCCGAAGTATCCTTTTTTCATAGTCGTATCCTTATTCCAGGCTTGCGAGCCGGTCGAAGACCGCCCGCAGCTTGGCTGCGTCCTTGATGCCCGGGGCCGATTCCACGCCGGAGTTGAAGTCGAGTCCCGACGGGTTGACGGCCAGGGCCGCGTCCACGTTGTGCGGTCCGAGACCGCCTGCGAGGAACCAAGGTGTTTGTATTTCAATGTGTTGCAATGCTGCAAAATCAATCGATCGACCGGTTCCACCCTGACCCTTGCCGCCTGCGTCGAGCAGGAAGTGGCCGCAGACCTCGGCGTAGCGCTCCAGGTCGCGGACCAGGGCTTCGGGAGAGGGGTACGTCTGCGGCCAGAAGGCGCGGATGACCCGGTCGGGTCCGATCTTCTCGCAGGCGTCGCAGTCGTGCCCGCCGTGCAGCTGGGCCGCGTGCAGGTGGCAGCGGTCCATGATCCCGATGATCTCGTCGGCGGTCTGATCGACGAAGACCCCGACCTTGGCGACCTTGCCGGTTCGCACCGAGGCCACGAAGTCCGGGTCCGCGTTGCGCGGGCTCTTCGGGTGGAAGATGAACCCGAGCAGGTCCACGCCGAGGTCCGTGCACAGCTGCACGTCCTCCATGCGGGTCATGCCGCAGACCTTGATCAGCGGGCGCGGCATGTCAGGCGGCTCCCGTCAGCTCGGCCAGCTTGGCCCCGGGGTCGTCGGCTTCCATCAGGCAGGTGCCGACGAGTACCGCGTCGTAGCCGATGGAGCCCATCTCCTCCACCTCGGCGCGGGTGTTCACGCCCGAGGCGCAGATCCACAGTTCGTTTTCGCGTTTCCGAGGAATGAACCGCCGGGCCTGGTCCAGGGAGACCGTGAGCGTGTCCAGGTCGCGGTTGTTGACCTGGATGATGTCCGCCCCGGCCGCGCGCGCCAGATTGAGGTCCGCCTGGTCGAATATCTCGACCACCGGGGCCAGTCCGGGCATGCGCGCGATCTCGATGAGCTGGCGCAGGTGGCCTGCGTCGTCGCACATGCGCGCGATGAGCAGCACGGCCGAGGCCGGGCTGGACGCGGTCATGGCCACCTGGAGCGGGTCGAGGATGAAGTCCTTGCGCAGCAGGGGCACGCCGGGGCCGTTCATCAGGAACAGGAAGTCCGGAGTTCCCTGGAAGTACTGGTGCTCGGTGAGTACCGAGATGGCCGCCGCGCCGTTTTGCGCATAGGTCTCGGCATAGTCCAGGGGGTTCAGGTTCTCGCGGAACGCCCCCTTGCTCGGGCTGGCGGGCTTGAACTCGGCGATGACCGCGCCCGGCCCCTTGGCCCGGATGGACGCGACGAACGACGGGCGCTCGCCCTGGTACATGGCCGGGATGCGGCCTTCGGCAAAGTCCTTGCGAAGGGACTCTATTTCGAGCCGTTTCGCTTCCCTGAATTTATCGAGCATAGGGGATTCCTTTTTGCAGTCCCTGGTTGACGATGTCGCGCGCCATGCCGGCGCATTCGGGCATGGAGCCCTTGTCCAGCAGATGCAGGCACCCTGCCAGATTGATGGCCGCCATGTCCATCATGGCCGCCGGGCCTTTGCCCGCGAGCACGGCCCGGAGCTTGTCCACGGCGTCCTCCTTGCCGGTGACGCGCACGTCCTCGGGCGCGTGGCGCGGGAAGCCGAGGACGGCCGGGTCGACCACGGTCTTGTCCATGCGGCCGTCCTGGATGATGTAGCCCCGGTTCACGCCCCAGGTGGCCAGTTCGTCGAACCCGCCCGCGCCCGCGAAGATCAGGGCTCGCTTGACGCCGGTCAGCAGCAGGGTCTCGCCCATCAGGAACAGCCGCTCCGGGTCGCCCACGCCGATGAGCTGGTGCGACGGCCGGACCGGGTTGAGCAGCGGGCCCATGAAGTTGAACAGGGTGCGGATGCCGAGCTGCCTGCGCACCGGCATGATGAACTTGAAGGCCGGGTGGTAGGCCGGAGCGAAGAGGAAGGTGAAGTTGTACTTCAACAGGCCCGTCCTGGCCTCCTCGGCCGTCTGCTCCAGCGGGATGCCCAGCCCCTCCAGGGCGTCGGCCGATCCGCAGGAGGACGACAGGGCGCGGTTGCCGTGCTTGGCGACCATGATTCCCATGTCGGCCAGGAAGAGCGAGACCGCCGTGGAGCAGTTGAAGGAGTGCTGGCCGTCGCCGCCGGTGCCCACCGTGTCGAAGATGGGGTTTTCCGGGGTGGCGGCGATGCCCGGGATGGTCCGGGCGTGGGTGAGGCAGGCGCGCACGCCCGCAGCCAGGTCGGTGGAGTCCTCGCCCTTGGCCCTCAGCCCCATGAGGAAGGCTCCGGCCTGGGCTTCGGTCAGGTTGCCGGTCATCAGTTCCTCGAACATGAAGTCGGCCTGGTCGTCGGTCAGCGATTTTTTCTGGGCCAGTATTTCGAGTATTTCTGCAACAGTCATGGCGTTCATCCTTTCACGTTGAGGAAGTTGGCGAGGAGCTTCGGGCCGTCCGGGGTCAGGATGGACTCCGGGTGGAACTGGACGCCGAACCAGGGCCGGTCCTTGTACTGAAGGCCCATGACCTCGCCCTGGTCCGTGCGGGCCGTGACGTCGATGACGTCGGCGGCCTGCTCGGCCGGGACGATCAGCGAGTGGTAGCGGCAGACTTCAAACGGGGAGGCGACCCCGGCGAAGATGCCCCTGCCCTCGTGGAAGACCGGCGAGGTCTTGCCGTGCATGATCCGGTCGGCCCGCTTGACGGGCGCGCCCGCGAAGTGGCCCAGGGTCTGGTGGCCCAGGCAGACGCCGAGCACCGGCACGGTCTTTGGCAGCCGCGCCAGGAATTCCAGGCAGTAGCCCGCGTTCTGCGGGTTGGACGGCCCGGGCGAGAGGCAGACCCGCGTCAGCGTGCCGCTTCCCGCCAGGTCCAGCACCTCTTCGCGGTCGTTGCGGATGACCACGGGGTCCGCGCCGAGCTGCTGGAACGCCTGCACCAGATTGAAGGTGAAGGAGTCGAAGTTATCGATCAGCAAAAACATCGGTGCCTCCCTTGCCCGTGATCACTTCCAGCAGGACGCGAGCCTTGTTGTTGCACTCCATCCATTCCTTCTCCGGGGCGGAGTCGTGGACGATCCCGGCCCCGGCCTGCCAGTGGCAGACGCCGCCGCGAATCCACATGGAGCGGATGGTGATGCCCGTGTCCAGGTTGACCTCGCCGTCGTCGAGTCCCATCCAGCCGATGCAGCCGCCGTAGGGGCCGCGCGCTTCGGGCTCCAGGTCGGCGATGATCTCCATGGCCCGGATCTTGGGCGCGCCCGAGAGCGTCCCGGCCGGGAAGGTGGCCTGGAGCACGTCCACGCCGTCCAGCCCTTCCTTCAGTTCCGCCTCCACGTAGGAGGTCAGGTGCATGACGTGGGAGAACCGCTCGACGTTCATGAACTTCTCCACCGTGACCGAGCCGGGCTTGGCGATGCGGCCCAGGTCGTTGCGGCCCAGGTCCACGAGCATGACGTGTTCGGCGCGCTCCTTGGGATCGGCCAGCAGCTCCTCTTCGAGCCGCCGGTCCTCCTTCTCGGTCTCGCCCCTCCAGCGGGTGCCCGCGATGGGCCGGACCTCGAGCTGCCCTGCGGCGGAACGGACCATCATTTCGGGCGAGGAGCCGAGCAGAGTGGTTCCGCAGGTCTTGCCCATGGACGGGCAGTCCGGGAATTTCATGTAGAACATGAACGGCGAGGGGTTGGCCTGCCGCAGCCGCCGGTAGATGCGGAACGGCTCGTCGGGCAGGGGCACGGTGAACCGGGTGGAGAGCACCACCTGGATGCACTCTCCCTCGGCGATGAGCCGCTTGCACTCCTCGACGCCCGCCATGTACGCCTCCTTGCCGGGGTGGACCTTCGGGGTCCCGGCCTCGGGCGCGGTCAGGTCCGCGCCCCACTGGATGGGCGCGGGCATGGGCGTGGCCCCTTCGTCCAGGCTCAGGTAGCAGCAGGAGTGGCGCAGGTGGTCGAAGAGGACCAGCTGGCCCGGCAGGACCAGGCAGGCCTCGGCGTCCCCGGGCTTGCAGACGTCGCGCAGCTTGCGCTCGAACATGCCCGCCACGCCGTAGCCGAAGTAGCCGTAGAGGCCCCGGGTCAGGCCGGGCAGGCCGTCGCGCGAGGGCGCGCCCACGGCCTGCTGTTCGATGGAGAGGGTGCGGACGGCTTGTTTCACGCCGTCGAGGAAATCCAGTCCGGACAGCTCCTTGAGCGGGGCCAGCCGCGCATCGGCGGTCTCCACCACCAGCTTGCCGTCCACCGGGTGGAGCATGAGCCGGTAGTCCCAGGCCAGGAGGCTGT
>JAZHDH010000080.1:0-5440 GCA_036584335.1 Pseudodesulfovibrio sp.
CCTTTTGCAAAAGGTTTCCCTCTTCCCTTCCCCCGGACCCTCATCCCATCTCCCTTCCAAAACTCTTTATTTTCGCTTCGCGGGGAGGGGTGGCGGGCGGTTGACGGGTCCGCTTCATATTTCCTTCCCCGTCAATGTTTCAGACGCCGTAATGGCATGATTTCCAAGTCTTCACCAAGCGGTCCACACGGCGTGGGCTCTGTCCGTAAAGATTCGATCGAGCCGATTCCGTCCCGACAGGGCGGAATCGGCTCGATCGAAGATTTGCGGACGCCGCCTGCCCGCCACCCGCCAAGCCTTTCGCCCGACGCACTCCCTCCCAGTCTACTCCCCCGCGCAGCGGAGCCGGGGTTCCAAGGGCCCTCGGCCCTTGGCGGGTCCAGGGCAGCGCCCTGGTCTCCCCGAAGGGGCCGCCGGAGGCGTTTCCCTGGACATTTCCCATCAAAACACGGACTATCCGACGATGAAGACAAAGGAAGCGTATCGTTGTGCCTCGTGCGGAGCGCAGTCTCCCCGGTGGCAGGGTCAGTGTCCGTCGTGCCGGGAGTGGAACACCATGGAGCCGGTGACGGTATCGAAGTCGCCGGCCAAGGCGGCGGGGGCGGTGTTGTCGCCGGAGGTGCCGCGTCCGTTGGAGGAGCTGACCACGGAGAATCTGCGGGCGCGGACGTCCGGCATGCCGTCGCTGGACGCGCTGCTCGGGTCGGGGCTGGTGCCGGGCGCGGCGATATTGCTGGGCGGCGAGCCGGGCATCGGCAAGTCGACGTTGCTCTTGCAGCTGGCGGGCAGCCAGTCGCGGATCGGGCACACGGCGGTGTATTTGTCGGGCGAGGAGTCGTTGCCGCAGCTCAGGAGCCGGGCGGACCGGCTGGGGCTGCTCGGGCCAGGATTGCTGGCGGTATCGACGAACCGGGTGGAGGACGCGCTGGCGGTGCTGGACCAGCCCGAGCCGCCGGAGCTGCTGATCGTGGATTCGGTGCAGACGCTGGCGTCGCCGCTGGCGGAGGGGATACCGGGTTCGGTGAGCCAGGTGCGCGCGGTGGCGGCGGAGTTGGTGGAGAAGACGAAGCGGACGGGCACGACGCTGATATTGGTCGGCCATGTGACCAAGGACGGGCAGATCGCGGGCCCGAAGCTGCTGGAGCACATGGTCGACACGGTGTTGTACCTGGAGGGTGACCGGAAGCATTTTTCGCGCATTTTGCGGGTGCTCAAGAACCGTTTCGGGCCGAGCGACGAGCTGGTGGTGTTCACGATGAAGGAGCGCGGGCTGGAGGTGGTGGACGACCCCTCGACGTTTTTCCTGGGGGCGCGCGACCCGTCGCTTTCGGGCACGGCCATGGCCCTGGCGGTGGACGGGCAGCGGCCGTTCGCGGTGGAGGTTCAGGCGCTGGTGAGCAAGTCGTTCCTGGCGATCCCGCGGCGCACGGCGCTGGGGTTCGACACGAACCGGCTCAACCTGCTGCTGGCGGTGCTGGAGAAGCGGCTGCGGCTCAATCTGAGCGGGCATGACATTTATGCGAAGATATCCGGCGGGTTGGCCACGCGCGACCCCGGGCTGGACCTGGCGGTGGTGGCGGCGGTGTTGTCGTCGTTCTACGACCAGCCGTTGCCGGAGTCGTCGGTGTTCTGGGGCGAGATCGACCTGAACGGGCAGGTCCGGCCGGTGGCGGCGCACGACGTGCGGCTGAAGCAGGCCGGTCGGCTGGGCCACGGGCCGATGATCCATTCGGGCACGGCCCCGACCCTGGCGGACATGCAGCGGTTGCTGTTCGGCAAGGCGCATTAGCCCGCCGCGTTTACCTTCTTTACAAAATAATGGTGGTTTCGCGTCCGCCATGTTGGTAGTATAGGCTCGGAATCTTCTTTCGCGCCCTTTGGGCGCGCAGAAACATTGGACGAACCCACGCGGGAGGACACCATGGTGGACATGCTCGACTGGACCGGCGCGGATATCGATACCCTGGAACTATCGGCGTATACGGAGCGGGCCGGGGAGATGGCCGACAGGCTCCGGGAGGAGACCGGGGCGGGGCGGCTGCCCTTTTTGACCATGCCGTACGCGGCCGACCTGCGGGCCGAGCTGGCGGCGATCGACGGGTATCTCAAGCAGTTCGACCACATGCTGCTGCTGGGCATCGGCGGATCGGCCCTGGGCGCGCGGGCGCTGCAGAAGGCGTTCTTTCCCCAGCAGGACCAGCCGGGTCATACCGGGCCGAGCCTGTGGATAGCGGACAACGTCGACGCCTACGCCCTGGAGGCGTACCTGGCCAAGCTTCCGGCGGCGCGCACGGTGGTGGTCACGGTCTCCAAGTCCGGCGGGACCATCGAGACCGTGGGCCAGTATTTCATCATCAAGGAATGGATGCGCCACCACCTGGCCGACGGTTGGGCCGAGAACATGATCCTGGTCACGGACGAGCGGCAGGGGTTCCTGCGCGGCGAGGCCGAGCGCTACGGCATCCGGGCGCTGCCCGTGCCCGACAACCTCGGGGGGCGGTATTCCGTGCTCTCGGCGGTGGGGCTGATTCCGGCGCTGTTCCTGGGCATGGACATCGACGCGCTGATGGCCGGGGCGCGGGCCGTGGTGGAGCCGCTGACCTCGCCCGAGCTGACCGGGGACAGGCTGGCGCGGCATGCGTCGTTCCAGCTGGCGACCTGGGGTGCGGCGCTGATGGACAAGGGGTTCTGCGAGCTGATTTTCTTCACCTACATCCCGCTGTGGGCGAGCTTCGGCGACTGGTTCGCCCAGCTCTGGGCCGAGTCGCTGGGCAAGCAGGGCCGGGGCAGCCAGCCCGTGCCCGCCGTGGGCGTCACGGACCAGCACTCGGTGAACCAGATGTTCATGGACGGCGTGCGCAACAAGGCGTGCCTGTTCCTGACCTGCCCGACGCTGCCTTCGGGCCCGAAGTTCCCGTCGGACCTGCCCGACCAGTTCGCCTACGTTCGCGGCCGCGACTTCGGCGAGCTGATCCAGGCCGAGGGGCTGGGCACGCGCATGGCCCTTTCCGCGAACGGGGTGCCGCTGGTGGAGCTGCGCATGGGGCTCGACACTCCGCGCGAGGCGGGCAAGCTCATCGGCCTGCTCGGCGCGGCGACGATCCTGACCGGCTGGCTGATGGGCATCAACCCCCTGGACCAGCCCGCCGTGGAGCTGGGCAAGCGGCTGGCCAAGGCCCGGATGAACGCGGACGGCCTGGAACGCGAGAAGGCGGCCCTGAACGGGTTCCTGAATGCCAGGCGGGACATCAGGGAATTCTAGCTGGTTAGCGGATACGGATGACGATTGTGTTCCTTGCGCGCCTGCTGTAAAGAGGGGCGATCAAACGCCACCGCATCGGTGCGGCGGTGGTCCGGCGGGCGGCGTCCGCCGGGACCATCGCCCCGGCGTGCGTACAAACCCCGGATCTGAATCGAGTGGAACATCAGCAAACAGCAGGCTCCAGGCCGCTCCAATTCGTCCGGGTCATTTCCTGGAGCCTGTTCGTCATCATCCTCGGGTTCAGCCTGCTCCTGTCCGTTTTCATTTCCAAGTACGCCGAGCGCACCCTGCTGGAAAAGCAGGAGGAGTTCGGCCTGTTGCTGGCCGAGAACGTCAGCCACCAGGTCTTCACCCGCTTCGTCATGCCCACGGTGATGCGCTACGGCGGCATCAGCCTGCGGCAGGAGGAGCAGGCCAAGGTCCTGGACGAGGTGGTCCGGTCCACGGTGCACAGCTTCCACGTCACGTCGCTGCGCATCTACGACGCCAAGGGGATCATCACGTTTTCCCTGGACAAGGACGAGGTCGGCCAGCAGGGCGACGCCCTGTACATGGTCACCCGCACCTGGGAGACCGCCGATTTTTCCTCCCAGATCGTGGCCAAGGTCTCCAAGATGGCCTCGCTCTTCCGGGTCACGCTCAAGCCCGGCAGCCTCAAGCTGCTCGCCTACTACCCCCTGCGCGCCGAGCGCAGCCTGACCGACATCTCCGAGAACCCGATCATGGGCATCCTGGAGTTCGAGCAGGACATCACCTCCGACTTCATGGCCATGCTCAACTTCGAGCGGCTGGTCATCACCTTTTCCCTGGTCACCTCGCTGGTGCTGTTCTTCCTGGTCCTGGTCGTGCTGCGCCGCGCCGAGCGCATGAGCAACCGCCAGATCGAGGAGAAGGAGCACCTGCTGGCCGAGCTGCAGCAGCAGGAGAAGCTGGCGGGCATGGGCCGAATGGTGGCGGGCGTGGCCCACGAGATCCGCAATCCGCTGGGCATCATCTGCTCCAGCTCGGAACTGGTGCTCAAGAAGGCGGAGAAGGAGGGCAGCTCCCACGTCCGCATCCTGCGGGCCTTGCACGAGGAGGCCCAGCGACTGACGCGCACCGTGGCGGAATTCCTGGACTATGCCCGGCCCAAACGACCGGCCATGCACGACGTGGACGTGGGGCGGCTGCTCGACCAGGTGGCCGTGTTCATGGAGCCGGAGTGCGAGAAGCTCGGGGTGACCATCGAGCGGGAGTATTCGGGCGACATGGGGGCCAAGGGCGACAAGGACCTGCTCTATCGCGCCTTCTACAACCTGGTGGCCAACGCGCTCCAGGCCATGGAGGGCGGCGGGGTGGTCTTCATCCGCGCGGCCACCGAGGAGGGGCGGCTGCACGTCGCCATCCAGGATACCGGGCCGGGTTTCCCGCCCGATCACATCGATCAGGTGCGCGACCCGTTCTTCACGACCAAGGACGCGGGCACGGGGCTGGGGCTGGCCCTGGTCTCCACGATTTTCGAGAGTCACGGGATCAGCATGGACCTGTCCAACGCGGAAGACGGCGGCGCCCGGGTGGACGTCATCTTCCCGGTGCGGTAAGAGGGCGGAGCGGAGCAAGCGATGTCGAAAGCATGGATTGTGGCCAAGCATCCGGAGTTCGTCCGGGACCTGTTCAAGTTCTTCTGCCAGAGCTGCGAGCTGCTGGAGCGGCAGTTTGCGGGCTTTGACCGCGACGGCCGCGTGGATTTCGACCTGCTCAAGGACCTGGTGGGCGACGAGATGAACAAGGGGCTGCTCTGGCGGATGAAGGACACGGCGCACCACGTCTTCCGCAACGATCCGCACTCGCAGCTGGGCGGCCAGTTTCTGGACTGGGCCATGGGCTACATCTTCCACGAGACGGTCAAGCTCAAGGAGGACGCGTACCAGAAGCAGAACTACGCGCCCTGGTTCCACCGGCTGCACGAGGGCGACCTGAGCAGCTCGGAGAAGGACATCACGGACCAGTTTTTCCAAGTGCTCAACCAGACCGAGGAGTCGATGCGCCGCGAGATCGACCGCATCCGGTTCATCATCGACCAGTGCCGCCGGCTCCTGCCGTACTACCTGCACCGCTACAGCGACAACGTGTTGCTGGCTCGCTATATTTTCTCGCAAAACTCGTTGGTTAGGGAGGTTTTCAAGGACGAGTACGACG
>JAZHDH010000081.1:0-5471 GCA_036584335.1 Pseudodesulfovibrio sp.
TCGCCCATGCCGCCGTCGAGGCTGTCGTCGTCCTCGCCGCCGGACATCCAGTCTTCGCCGCTGCCGCCCTTGAGGGTGTCGTCGCCGGACCCGCCGTGGAGGGTGTCCTCGCCGGAGTCGCCGTCCACGGTGTCGTCGCCGGAGCCGCCGTACATCTTGTCGTCTCCGGTGCCGCCGGTCATGTCGTCGTCGCCGGTTCCGCCGTGGAGGGTGTCCTCGCCGGAGCCGCCGGAAAGGTGGTCGTTGCCGGAGTCGCCGTCGATCTCGTCGCCGCCGGAGTTGCCGGAGAGGTGGTCGTTGCCGGCGCCGCCGTCGATCTGGTCGTCGCCGGTGCCGCCCTGGAGCGTGTCGTCGCCGCCCTCGCCGTGCATGGTGTCGTCGCCGAGGCCGCCGTATTTGTATTCGTCGCCGTCATCGCCCGGATGCTCGGCGTCGCCGAACCCGGCACCCGCGATCCCGGCCAGTTCTTCTTCGGTCATGAGTTTGTCGGCCGGATTTCGGTTGTCCTTGATCATGGTTCGCTCCAGTGCTGAGTTTCGGCGCAATGCCCGGATATCAGATGCCTGTGCGGGGGGAAAGGTTTCAGATGGCGACGGGTGCGCGCGGGGAGGGAATCCGGAGCCGTCCCGGCCGGACGCCCCGGGGACGGCGGCGCGGCGGAAACCGCCGGGAGGCCGGGGCTATGCCCGGTTCATGGGAAGGAAGACGGTGAAGGTCGAGCCCGCACCCAGGGTGCTTTCCACGGTCACGGAGCCGTCCAGCCGCTGCACCAGTTCCCGGACCACCGACAACCCCAGGCCCAGCCCCTCTTTTTTCTCGTACTGGCTGGCGCGGACCTGCTCGAAGGGCTCGAAGATGGCGGCGTGCTTGTCGTCGGGGACCCCAAGGCCGGTGTCGATGACGCGGATCACCAGTTCGCCGGGGTTGGCGCGGTAGCCGCAGTGGAGGGTCACCGAGCCCGACTCGGTATATTTGACGGCGTTGCCCAGGAGGTTGAGGCAGATGAGCCGGAGCCATCCCTGGTTGCCGACGACCTGCTCGGGCACGGTGTCGTCCATCATCAGGTTCATGGAAAGCCCCTTGCTTTCCGCCAGCTTGGCCGCGATGGAGGCGATGGAGCGCAGGGTTTCGCGCACGTCGAAGGGCGCGTCCTCGACCGTGTCCCCGTCTCTGGTCAGCCGGGTGAACCGGAGCACGTCGCCGATGAGCGTCTGCAGGCTGGAGAGGTTCTCCAGGGCCAGGGCCGCCAGTTCCCGCCGTTCCTCCGCGTTTTCGGTCATCTCCAGCAGCCGCAGGGCGTTGACCGCGCTGATCAGCGGGCTCTTCAGTTCGTGGCAGGCCACGGTCATGAACTGCTCCCGGGACTGGGAGAGTTCCCGGATGCGCTGGTAGGCCTGGTTCAGTTCATCGTGGGACGCGGCGATCCGGGCGGCGCTCTTTTTCAGGTCGCGGCTGCGGGAGTATGCAAAGATGGCCAGGCAGGCCAGGATCAGGGGAATGACCAGGACGATGTCGTCCAGGTTGTAGTCCTCGTGGAGGCGGGTGTACGCATAGAAGGCCTCGAAGAGGTCGACCTGCGAAAACACCAGGAGACCGGCGGCACAGACAACGAGGTAGGCCGCAGCCTCTGTCCGAGGATGCTTTTTTGCCATTAGCAACGGATAGCATGATCGGGACATCTTGAACAGGGACGGCGGCCGGGTGGCTCTGCAATTATAACCACCCGGGATGCGCGGCCGTGCGGGGCAGTGCGGGAGAGCGTCATATTTCTCGACAGAAAAATGTGGGTGGTATATGGCGGTGGAAAACCGCCAATCCGTTACAGGAGGGACCTCCCATGCGCATTCTGTCGCTTTTTGTTGGATTTCTGTTTGCCTTCCCCCTTTGGGGCTGGGCCGCTTCGGATGTCATCGCCACCTACAGCTCCGCCGACGGGGGCATGGTCACGCTCTGCACGCGCGACGCCAGCCACGTTCGCATGGACACGTCGCCCGGCAGCTACATGCTGCTGAGCGGAGACAAGGTCTATGCGGTCAGCCGCGACGACGACGGCGCGTGGCAGGTGCTGGACATGGACGCGATGAGGCAGTCCGGGGGCGTCATGAGTCTTTTCGGCGGCGGGGGCGCGTCCGGATACGACGTGCGCTACGAAAAGACCGGCCGCACCGAGAAGGTGGCCGGATACAGCGGGGCGGTCTACACGGCCGTGACCTACGAAGACGGCAAGGTCGTGGGCCGCGAGGAGGTCGTGCTCGGCGCCCAGGCCGAGATCAGGAAGCTCACCGATGGCTGGACGGCCATGGCCGCGCGCATGAACACCATGAGCCGGTCGTTCTGCGACTCGATGAAAGAGGCGGGGAAGACCGGCTACGGCGGCCTGCTGCGCTACGGCGACCAGATGCGGCTGTCCCGGCTTCAGGTCAAGAAGCTGGACAACGCCTACTACGAATTGCCGAGGGGCGCGCAGCCGGTCCGGGCCGGCCAGGCGGGGCAGGGCCAGGACGACGCCGGGCTTTCCGACGACGCCAAGGAGATAGGCCGCGACGCCAAGGACGCGACCAAGGACGAGATCAAGGAAGGCGTGCGCAGCGTCATCAGCAACATCTTCAACTAGCCCCGGCGCGGGGAGGGCGGCGGTCCCTCCCGAGCGGCGCGGGCGGGCGCGTTTGGGTGCCGGTACGGGCTGGATTCCCGGGCCGTTACCTGATAGAGCATGCCCAGCATCAACCAACTCGTGGAGGCCCCATGCGGACCCTGATCTCGACCCTGCTGCTCCTCGCCCTGCTCACCGTCGCCGCCCTGGCCCAGGACGCGCCGCCCGAGCCCGACGCCGCGCCGGACGATGCGGCCCGGACCCAGGAGGCCATGCCCGACGACCCCAACGCCATGCTGCCCGGCGAAGCTCCGGCCCCGCCGCAGGATTCGTCCGAATCCGCCCCGCCCGAGGCTGCCGCGCCCGAAGCCAAGGCGGAAGATGTCCCCTCCGGCCCCATCGGCGAGCTGCACATGGCCGACGGCGCCATCCACGAAATCCTCGCGCTCCAGAAGTTCGGCAAGTTCTACTTCTACCTCAGCGGCAAGCTTGACGGCCGCACGACCACGGTCCTCAGCCCGACGCGGCTGGAGGACGTCAAGCGCTGGGCGGGCATCGCCTTCCAGGACCAGAACACCCTGACCATCGTCACCAAGGGCCAGAAGCAGCTGCTGTTCACGGACGCGCATCTCTACCTGGGCAGCGATGATCCCGACTCCTACTCGTTCATGACCACGGACCCGAACACCTACGAGGACGTGCTCCTGTCCGTGAAGAAGGCCGACGTCAAGACCATCGCCATCAAATAGCCTTTCCGCCGTCCCGATGGGAATCTTTCCCCGCTCCTTGACCTCTGGAAAATTTCTAGATATGGTTGCGATAAGTCATCGTTCCATTGTTCGCCTTGATCCGCAAGGGTGACGATCGGTGACGATAGCCAAGAAGGAGGACTGCGTGATTCGGCTCGCCTTCGGTTCCATCCCCCGGAAAGTGACGGTGCGGCTCGGCATGGCCGACCGGTTGACCCGGAGACCCCTGGCCGGAAGAGCGGTTTCCTGCCCCTGGGACGTCCGTTGCGGGCGGCCCCGGCGGCTGCGCATGGCCGCCCGGCTGACGGAACCGACCTGGTCGCGCGCAGGCGGCATCCATGGAAGAAACCTGCACCCATAAGGACCTGGCCGATCTTTGCTCGGTGTCCGAAACCACCATCAAGAGCTATCGGCGCAAGTTTCCCGGCTACATCCCCGTGTCCACGCGGGGCAAGCCCATCCGTTTCCGGCGCGAGGCGGGCGAGGTCTGCCTGGCCATCCGCGACTGTTTCGCCAAGGGCATGTCCGTGGACGAGACCCTGGCTGCGCTCAAGGCCCGGTTCACCCCCCAGCCCGGCGAGCCCCGTCCCGCCCCTGCCCCTGCGCCCGCGCCGGGCGGCGCTTCCGTGGTTTCGCCGCAGCAGCTGGAGAAATTCTTCGAGACCGCAGGCCGGATGATGCAGGGCATGGCCGCCCTGGCCACGGCCCAGGCCAAGTCCGTGCAGCGGCTGGAAAAGGTCGAGGCCGCCCTGGAGAGCCTTTTGGAAATCGAAAGCCGGAACGGCGAACGCTTTGCCCGGCTTCTCGCGCACTTCGGGAGCCCGTCCCCGGATACCCCCCCACTGCCTACGTCTTCCGGGGACGGGGCTCCCGCGCCGGAAAAGGTGCGCGCCCGCAAGATCGTCAACGTCCGCGACAGCGGCGGCGAGGTCCGCTCCTACGCCATCGAGAAGGAGGAGCCCGCCGACCCCGTCCGGCTGGAACAGCCGCCGGAAGCGTTCCTGGCCACGCCCATCGTCATCCGTACCGAGCAGGGCGAGTTTCTGGGCATGCCCGGCCGCCTGCCCCTGTCCGGGTTCGTCGAGGCCCTGGTGCGCGAGGCCGAGGAAAAGGGCGTTTCCCTGACCCGCTGGGAAGAGCGCGGCGGCGAGTGGACCTTTGTCGCCGAGGTGCCGGGCGGCAGCTCCCACGCCCTCCATTTCGCGTCCACCACCACGCCGCGCGGCAACCGCGTGGCCCTGCTGGAGCGGCTCGACGTGGACGGCAAGGAGGCCACGCCCCGGTTCCTCCAGGAATATTTCCGCCAGATCAAGGACCGGATCTGATCCTGTCGGCCGTTCGCCGGGGCCGGGGGGGGCGTCTTCGGGGGCGTCTACCGTTCACCGGCCGATTCGGGACCGTTCACCTAAAAATGATCACCCTCCCGCTCCGCATTCCTTAAAGAAGGGACTCCGGCGCGGGGTTGGTGCCCGTGCCGGAGCCCGCGAACGGCGTCACGCCCCTGCCGCAAAGGCGCACGGCGGAGAGTGAACCAACAGGAGAAGCACATGAGCGAAGAGAAGAAGATCGAGAGCATGCAGAAAGAGGGACAGATTTTTCAGCCGGATGCGTCCATGCAGGGCCAGGCCTGGGTCAAGAGCATGGACGAGTACGAGAGCCTGAACAAGCGGGCCATCGAAGACCCCGAAGGCTACTGGGGCGAGCGCGCCCGCGACCTTGTCACCTGGTTCACCGACTTCGGCACGGTCCTCCAGGCCGACTACGACAAGCCCGAATTCAAGTGGTTCGCCGACGGCACCACCAACGTCTCCTACAACTGCCTGGACCGCCACCTGACCGACGGCCGCCGCAACAAGGCCGCGCTCATCTGGCAGGGCGAGCCCGAGGAGGACACCCGGGTCTTCACCTACCAGATGCTGCACACCGAGGTCTGCCGTTTCGCCAACGTGCTCAAGAAGAAGGGCGTCAAGCGCGGCGACCGCGTCTCGATCTACATGCCCATGATCCCCGAGCTGGCCATCGCCATGCTCGCCTGCACCCGGCTGGGGGCCATGCACTCCATCGTCTTTGCGGGCTTCTCCTCCATCGCGCTCCAGTCGCGCATCGAGGACTGCCAGGCCCGCGTCCTG
>JAZHDH010000082.1:0-5466 GCA_036584335.1 Pseudodesulfovibrio sp.
CCGCCTCGGCATCGTGGCCGAGCCGGACAGGGACGAGAAGAAGTAGCCCGGACGGGGCGGTAACAATATGCGGCTGAGTCTCGGGCTGGTCTTTTCCATCGTGTTTCACGCCTCGTTGGCGTGTGTCGCCCTGTTTTGGGTGAGCTCTCCTTCGGTGCAGGTGAACATGGACCGGCCCGTGTACACGGTGGACCTGGTCTCCCTGGCTCCGTCCCCGGCCGAGGTGCCGGTGGTGGCCCCGGTGGCGGAAACCGCGCCGCAGACGGCGACGCCGGTGGTGGAAGCCGAACCCCAGGCTCCGGTGGAGGTCAAGGCCGCGCCCGTGGTCGAGGCCAAACCCGAGCCCAAGCCCGAGCCGAAACCCGAGCCCAAGCCCGAACCCAAGCCAGAGGAAATCAGCCCAAAGAAGGTCGAGACCAAGAAGATCGTCAAGAAGCAGGAAAAACCCAAGGAAAAGCCGAAGGAGGCTCCCAGGGAGGCTCCCAAGCCCAAGAAGACGGCCGAGCAGATGCTGGCCGAAGGGTTGGCCGCAGCCAAGGCCGAGGCCAAGAAGGGCGACCAGCAGAAAACCCAGGCCCTGGCCCGGGAGTTGGCCGCGCTCAAAAAGCAGGAGGGCGCGCAGGTATACGCCCATGGCGGCCAGTCGGGCGGCGTTCAGGGCGGCGCGGCCGGCGGAACCGGGTCGGGCCTGTCCGAGGTCTATTCCCTCATCGTGGGCGAGGCCATCAAGAAGAACTGGCGCTATCCCGCTTTTGCGGGAGAAGCCAATCTTTTGGCCACCATAGAAATCCTTCTGGACCAGGGGGGTAAGATTTTGTCTTTCAAAGTCATTGATTCCTCGGGCAATCCCGAGTTCGACAACTCCGCGCTCCGGGCCATCAAGGAAACCGAATATGTGGAGCGGCCCAAGACCGACAGGGACCGTGTACTCCGCATCAACTTCAACAGCCAGGAACTTTCGGAATGACGTACATGAAACGCCTTCTGTCCTCGTATTTCTGCGTGCTGGCCGTGCTGCTGGCCGCCTGTCCCGTCCTTGCCGCCGGTCCGCTGACAGTGGACATCCACGGCCCGGGCCAGCGGCTGGTCAACCTGATCATGTTGCCGCCCAAGGGCCTGGAGGGCAGTCCTGTGCCCCAGGCTCCGGCCAAGGCATTCGAGGAACTGGTCGCCAACGACCTCGGCTACATCCCGTTTCTGAAGCTGGTGCCGCCCTCTTCGCTGCTCGGCGGTGACACCAGCAAGGGCGTGGGGCGCGACGACGTCGATTTCAAGCCCATGCAACTCGCCCGCATCGATCTGTGCATGACGACCGGCTGGAACGGCAACACCATCGAGGCGCGCGTCTTCGAGACCTTCAGCGGCCGCCGCATTGTGGGCAAGCAATACAAGGATGTGGGTGAGATGACCCTCGCCCAGGCCGCCGACCGGTTCTGCTCCGCCTTCCTGGAGGCGCTGACCGGCAAGAAGGGGTTCTTCGACTCTCCACTCGTCTTTGTCCACCAGGATGGCAAGGAAAAGGAAATATTCACGGTCCTGCCGCAGGGGCGCGACTTGAAACGCATCACCAGGCTCGGCGGCTACAACCTCAGCCCGTCCTGGTCGATGGATGGCAGCCGGATCGTGTTTACCCATATTGGAAAGAAAAGGCATGAACTGGGACTGTACGACAGCAAGACCGGCAAGATCACCATGATGAGCAAGGGGCTGGGGGATACGGTCATCAGCCCGGTGTTCGGCCCGGACGACAGGGTCACCGTGGCCCTGAACACGGACGGCATCACCGACATCTATGAGCTGGACAACGACTACCGCCCGAAAAGGCGGCTGGCCAGCAGCCAGTATATAGACGTCTCGCCGAGTTATGACCGTTCGGGGCGGCTCATGGCGTTCACCTCCGGCCGTGCGGGCAATCCGCACGTTTACCTGATGGACCTTCAGTCCGGTCAAGTGCGGAGGGTGACGCTGACGGGCAAGTACAACACGCATCCCTGCCTCAGTCCCGACGGACGGTACGTGGCCTACACCCACCGCACTCCCCAGGGACACCGGATTTTCCTGCACGACTTGCAAACCGGCAATGAAAAACAGCTCACCTTCGGCCCGGGCAACGACGAATACCCCGCGTTCGGCCCGGACGGATACTTCGTTGCCTTTGCCTCCAACCGGTCGGGAGAATACAAGATTTACCTGACCACGAGGCACGGGGACACACCTCGTAAAATATCCACCGGCAAGGGCCAGGCCTTCGCCCCGGCATGGGATACCTCGCTACAGTGGTAATTTGTCACGCGGGTGGACTTGATTTTTCAATGGAAAGAGGACACGTTAATTGGACGGTAAACCCTATGACATTCAAGCTTCCCAACGGCCGTGAACCGGCCGCATTGAAGGAGTGGGCATGAAATCGAAATGGTATATGACCTTGTTGATCGTTGTCGCCTTCGCCCTCCTGGGCGGTGGCTGCGCCACGAAGAAAACCACCAGCACTCCGCCGGGTGCGCAGGTGCAGGTGTCGGATGAATCCAAATGGACTCCGCCGCCGGCGTCTGAACAGGAGTCCCAGGTGAATGAGGCCGCTCTGGCCTCCGAGGCCGAGCGGCGGGCCAAGGCCGAAGCGGTGGAGCAGCTGACCAGCGTGACCATCCGGTTCGACTTCGATTCCTACGAGCTGAGCCAGGAGGCGCGCTCCGTTCTGGCGTTGAAGGCGAACGTCATGCGCCGGTTCACGGATGTGAAGGTCGTCATCGAGGGCCACTGCGACGAGCGGGGCACCGAGGAATACAACCTGGCCCTGGGCGAAAGGCGCGCACGTGCCGCCTACGAGCACATGGTCATCCTCGGCGTGGCTCCCGAGCGTATGTCCATCGTCAGCTTCGGTGAGGAGCGCCCGGTGAACCCGGCGCACAACGAAACCGCCTGGGCCGAGAACCGTCGCGACGAGTTCGTGGTGCAATAGCCGTTTGTGAATCAGTAAGGAAAGACGCCGTCTCCGATCAGGGGAACGGCGTCTTTGTCGTTTAGACGAACAAGGCGACGAGATGCAGACATCCCAAGGCGTAGACTCCGGCAACACCGTCGTCCATCATTACCCCCAGGCCGTCCGGAAACGCGGTTTCCGCCCAGCGGACAGGCCAGGGCTTGAGGATGTCGAAGGCGCGGAACAGGACAAAGGCCAGGAGCAGGAAGGCGATGGGCAGTCCAGGGAAGAAAAGCAGGGTGAGCCACTGGCCGAAAAGTTCGTCCAGGACGATGCAGCCGGGGTCCTTGCGTCCGAGAACCCGTTCGGCGCGTCCGCAGGCCCAGGCGCCGACGGCCAGGATGGCCAGCAGCGCCAGAATCCGCCACCCCAGCGGCATGATCAGGAACAGCCACGGCGCGGCCACGGCGGCCGTCAGGGAGCCCGCCGTACCCGGGGCCTTGGGAAAGTGTCCTACAGGACCGAGGGTGGCCAAGGCCACGGCCAATTTGTCCAGAGGGGATTGCGAAGTCATACACAGCGCTCCGAATGGGCGGCCGGGCAGGTCGGGATAACCGCTTGCCTCATCCAGCCGGATAAATTTACAGATGAAGAATTCTACAGGGACTTTGCAAGATAATCAAATCGGGAGCTGAGGCGGCGGAGTGACGAAGGAGAAGGAAGAAATACCCCATCGGCAGCGGTTCACCGACGGCATGCTGGACAACGACCGCATCCTCGGGGAACTGGATATCCGCCGCGGCCAGACGGTCGTGGACGCCGGGTGCGGCAACGGATATATGGCCATGCTCTTTTCGCGGGCGGTCGGCCCCGAGGGCCGGGTTTTCGCACTGGATCTGCATATCGACGTGTTCCTGACCACCTTTCCCGACGGTGTCCCCGACAATGTCGAACCCGTGCAATGCGACATGACGGCGCACTTTCCCCTGGCCGATGCTTCGGCCGACCTCGTGTACGCGGCGACCGTGGTCCATTCCCTGCGGCGCGAGACCCTGCCCGGATTCGTCCTGGAGATCGGTCGCATTCTGCGTCCCGGCGGCACGTTGGCCGTGGTGGAATTCGCCAAGCACGAGACCGCGTTCGGCCCGCCATTGTGGCAGCGCTATTCCCCCGGGGAATTGCAGGATGTTTTCCCGTTTCGCCCCATGGGTACGGTCCCGGTGGCGGAGCATTTCTATCTCCAGCGTTTTCGCTCGGGTTCCTAGACGCGGGGACGCCGCCTCTTTTCGGGGGGCGGCGTTCCCGTTGCGTGCGGTTGTCGGCTCAATACGTTCTGAAAATCATGTCGTCCACGGATTGACGCCAGCCCTTGGGATGGATCTCCAGGCCGGGCTTGGCATGACCCACGGCGATGAGCATGGGGATCCAGAAGTTGTGCGGGATGTCGAAGGCCGCGCGCACGCCGTCGTGGTCGAATCCGTCCATGGGGTGGGTGTGCAATCCCCGGTTGCTGGCCGCATACATCAGCGACATGGCGAACAATCCGGCGTTTTTGTTGGCAAAAGCCTGACTGGACAGTTCGCTGGCGCCGTACAGCGCCTTGGTCGTGTTTACGAACCAGTCCCGTTTCTCCGGCCCCATGGTGTGGGAGAAGAGGTCCTCGAAGGTCTTGCACCCTTCCTTCCAGCCCGATCGGTCGCCCAGGATCATCAGCACGACAGGCGCTTCGACGATCTTGGGTTGGTCAAAAGCCAGCTTTTTCAACCGGGCCTTCTGCTCCGGGTCCCGGAAGAGGACCACCTTCCACGGCTGGAGATTGAAGCTGGAAGGGGCCTTGACGGCCTCGCCGAGAATTTCCCGGATGGTATCGTCGGCCACGTCCCGGTCGGGATCGAAGAAATTGATCGCCCGGCGATGAATGAGAATGTCTTTGAATTCCATGGTGCGCCCGCCTGGTTTTGGTCATTGTCTTGATTGAGTCCGTTGCAAGGGATTTGATCACAAGGTATTATTATAATTTTATTGATCGATTTGTCCACCTGGCGGGCGGTCGCATTGCGATTCCATGGGCCGGAAGCCGTTCGGTCCCGGGAGGGCGGCAGATTTGATTCGCATTTGCCGTTCGGCACTGCCGGGAGTATCCTCGGCGAAACGTCACGGCAGAGTGCCGGGGAGGATGACGAGACATGCGATTCGCAACGGAACGGGACCTGCCCGATATCGTGGCCATCTACAATTCAACCGTGGCCGCCCGGTCTTCTACGGCCGATACCAGCGAGGTCGGCGTCGAATCCCGGCGCGCCTGGCTTGGCTCGCATACTCGCGACAGGAGACCGCTTTTGGTGCACGAGGAGAAAGGCAGAGTGGCGGCCTGGGTCAGTTTCGAGTCGTTCTACGGGCGTCCGGCCTACGACAACACCGCCGAAATCAGCATCTACCTGCACACGGCGCATCGGGGTCGGGGACTGGGGCGGGTGCTGCTCGATGAGGCCATGGAAAGAGCCAGGAGCCTGGGCATCAAGACCCTTGTGGCATTCATTTTTTCG
>JAZHDH010000083.1:0-5429 GCA_036584335.1 Pseudodesulfovibrio sp.
GTAGACGGTGGAGGAACCGACGATCTTGACCTGATCGCGGGCCTGGGCCATGCCGGCGCCAAGGGCGATGATCGCGGCGGCGGCGAAAAGGGTTTTCAGGAACTTGGGCATAGGATGTCTCCTCACAATTATGGTTTAAAAAACGAAGTCCAAATTTGCTTCCGAGACACTAGATAACTACTGTTACAGCACAATGAGCCCATTGTTACGCTTGCGTTACATGTAACAATTCTCCGTCGAAAGGCCGAAAACCCCGGCGGGACGCGGCTGGACGGCTTCCGGCAGCCATAGTAGGATAACACATGATCTACTTCCTGGGCAACTGCCAGGCGGACTTCCTGAGCCGCACCCTGGCCGGACGCGGCCATGCCTGCACCTACCTGGTCCAGGCCTCGCCCTTCATCTATCCCAGCCACCCGGGCTCCGTCCCCGCCTCCCTGGCCGAGTTGGACCGTGAAATCCCCCTGTCCGACTATCTGCACGGCCGCGAGTTGAAAAACCAGTTCGCCCCCATCGGCCCGGGCGATCCGGCGGCGGAGCTGATCGTCATGAGCCTGCACCACGAGAACAAGCCGCTCTTCACCCACAAGGAGGACGGCTACACCTTCTTCATGGACCCGCGCGCGCTCAACGACCACCCGCAGGCCATGGCCTGGGCCAAAACCCATTGCACCATGTTCATGCCGGGACCGGCCACCTACCTGAAGCGCTACGGCGTCTGGCTCGCCCGCGTCCGGGCCGACTTCCCCGGCGTGCCGATCATCCTCCTCACCCGGCTCAGCCCCTTCCCCGCCTTCGGGCCGGACCCCTTCTCCTACCTCGACGGATGGGAGAACCTCCACGCCTCGGCTCCCGGCATCCTGGCAGGTTGGGCCGCCTCCCTGGCCGACGTGCACCTGCTGGACATGGACCGCGTCTTCGGCGGCGTCTGGGCCGACATGGAGCCGCGCATCGAGAGCCACTGCCCGTTCCTCAAGATCCGGCTGACCGAGGAGAACGGCCGCGTCACCGGCCTGCACGCCCGGCGCGACATCGAACACGTCGGCCCCCTGCCCGGTCGCCTGGCCGACCGGGTGGAAGCCTTCCTGCGCACCGGAGCCATTACCTATGACAAAAACGAGACCGTGCCGCGAGAGTGGCGGCGGCAGTGGAGAATCCGCAAGCTGGACGACGACGGCATCCGGTCGCGGCTCGCCTCCGGGGCCAACTATCTCGGGGCCGAGGCCGTGGCGTCCTTCTTCCTGGACCTCGGGCGCGACCACACGGACTTCCTGGTGGAGGCGGGGCCATACATGCCTGTCTGCCACATGACCCTGCACATGGTCAAAGCGTACGGACGCATCCACAAGAACCCCGCCCTGGCGGACTGGTGCGACGCCCACCTGCCCCGGGCCGAAGCTTTCCTGGCCAACGGCCCCCTCTACCGCGAGGCCTATGTGGACCGGGTGCGGGAAATTCGCCGGTTCGTCACCGAATGACGCGGTCTCCCGCATCCGGGACGCCCCCCCGCCGCTGGACAAACACGGACAAACGTGTTGCTATCTGAACCGGGGAGTTCCGTCCCAAAGATGATGCACCCATGTCGTCGACCGCCTTCAACCCATCCACCCGATAACGGCGCCCATACCGGAGCAGCACCATGCCTTCGTCATTCCGCAATTTCTTGACCATAAGAGTAGGGATTTTAATCGCCCTGCTGGTGGCCTTTTGCATCGGCTATTACCTCTACAGCGCCGACGCCATCAGCGCCGACCTCCAGGCCGGGCGGGCCGAAACCCTGGCCCGCCATCTCTCCCTGCGGATCGGCAAGGCGGGCGACACGGACACGGGCGCGCTGCTCAAGGACGCCGGGAATATCGCCCGCGATTTCGGCGAGGAAGGCATCGACTACGCCCTGCTCCTGGCCCCGGACGCCCCGCCCGCTGCCGCCATGGCCGGTTCGCCCCGGTTCGGCGGCCTGGTCCTGTACACCGCCGACGGCGCCGGAGCCGCCGAGAGCACCCTCGCCGCCCTGGACGTGCAGGGGCTGATCGAGGCGGGCAACCTGCTCGACGACCGCCATTTCGCGATGGCCGTCCCCCTGAAGGACGGTTCCGGAGCCGTGATCGGCCGCCACATCCTGGCCGAACCCGGCTTGGTGATGGAGAAAAAGATCGACTCGGCCACGGCCACGGCCCTGCATTTCATCGTCTTCATGGCTGCGGGATTCTGCCTCCTGGCCGGTTTCATCCTCTTCATGCTCAACCGCGCCCTGCTCACGCCCATGCACCGGCTGGCCGAGTACGCCCGCGCCGTGTCCGAGGGCGACATGGACCGCGTGTTCGACACGCAAACCCGGTTCGAATTGAAAACCCTGGCCGACACGATCACGGCCATGATCCAGGGACTGCACGAGCGCACCCGCGAAGCCCAGGAGCAGGCCCGCCAGGCCCAGGCCAAGAGCCGCGAGGTCGAAGTGGCCATGCGCAAGGCGGCCGAGAACGAGGGGCACGTCAGCAAGCTGCTCTCCGCTCTCCAGGCCGCATCGGCCCAGGCCGAGGACATCTCGCACAAGGCGCTCGGCGCCGTGAACGAGCTTTCGCGCGAGGTGGACCTGGTCACCCGGGGCGTGGAGGTGCAGCGCGACCGAATGATGGAAACGGCCACGGCCATGGAGGAGATGAACTCCACCGTGGCCGAGGTGGCGCGCAACGCGTCCCGGGCGGCGGTCAACGCCTCCGCTTCCCATGAAAAGGCGACCACCGGGGCCGAGGGCGTGCGCAGCGCCGTCGCCTCCATCGGCCAGATCGAGACCCGTATCCTCAACCTCAAGGACACCATGAACCGGCTGGGCGAGCAGGCCTCGTCCATCGGCAAGGTCCTGGGCGTGATCACCGAGATCGCGGACCAGACCAACCTCCTGGCGCTGAACGCGGCCATCGAGGCCGCCCGCGCGGGCGAGGCGGGCCGGGGCTTCGCCGTGGTCGCCGACGAGGTGCGCAAGCTGGCCGAAAAGACCATGGACGCCACCAAGGAGGTGGGGAAGGTCATCATCTCCATCCAGGACTCCGCCCGCGAGAACGTCCGGGCCGTCGAGGCCGCCGCGCAGGACATCACCCGCTCCACCGAGGCCGCCGGCGAGGCCGGGCGGTTCATGGAGGAGATCGTGGCCATCGTCGAGGAGACCGCCGGACAGGTGGACTCCATCGCCACCGCGTCCGAGGAGCAGTCCGCCACGTCCGAGGAGATCAACCGCGCCGTCAGCGACGTCAACCGCATCGCGGCCGAGTCCGCCGAGGGCATGCGCCGCTCGGCCGAGAACCTGGCCAGCATCACCGCCCTGGTCGGCGAGCTCGACGCCACGGTCCAGAAGATGGCTGCGGGTGAGCATGCCTCGGCGGGCGACCAGCTCATGGTCTGGTCGGACAAGCTCTCCGTGGGCATCAACTCCATCGACGAACAGCACAAGAAGCTGGTGCGGATGATCAACGACCTGAACTCGGCCATGAAGAACCGCAAGTCCCAGACCGCCCTGACCGAGATCGTCAAGGGGCTGGAGGACTACGTGGCCGTGCACTTCGGGTACGAGGAAAAACTCTTCGACAGGTTCGGCTACCCCGAAACCGGGGCGCACAAGAAGATCCACGCCCAGTTCGTGCAGAAGGTCCAGGAGTTCCGCAAGGCGCTGTCCGGCGGGCGGGCCACGGTGTCCATGGACGTCATGCGCTTCCTCAAGGACTGGCTCGTGGACCACATCATGGGCACGGACGCGGCCTACGCCCCGTTCATGCGCAAGCACAACGTCCGTTAGACCGAAGGAGGCGGCATGGCCCGACCGAAAATCTACGTCACCCGACGCATCCCCGAAGCGGGGCTCGACCTGCTGCGCGAAAGGGCGCAGGTGGAGATCAACCCGAACGACGCCCCCCTGCCCCGCGCCGAGCTGCTGGCCCGCGTGGCGGACTGCGACGCGGCGCTGGGCCTGCTCACCGACCGCATCGACGCGGAGTTCTTCGAGGCGGCCCCGAAGCTCCGGGGCTACGCCAACTACGCCGTGGGCTACGACAACATCGACGTGGCCGAGGCCACCCGGCGCGGGATTCCGGTTTCCAACACCCCCGGCGTACTCACCGACGCCACGGCCGAATGCGCCTGGGCTCTGCTCTTCGCCGTGGCCCGGCGCATCGTGGAAAGCGACCGGGTCATGCGCTCGGGCCGGTGGACGGGCTGGGGTCCGCTCCAGCTGATGGGCGCGGGGCTGACCGGCAAAACCCTGGGCATCGTCGGCGCGGGCCGCATCGGCGCCGCCGCCGCGCTGATGTCGCGCGGGTTCCGGATGCGCGTGCTCTACACCTCCGGATCGGGCCGGACCAACGATGTCCTCGCCCGCGAGCTCGGGGCCGAACTGGTGCCCTTCGACACCCTGCTCGAACAGGCGGATTTCATTTCCATCCACACCCCGCTGACCGAAGGCACCCGCCATCTCTTCAACGCCGCCGCCTTCGCGCGAATGAAACGCACGGCCATCCTGGTCAACACCGCGCGCGGGCCGGTCATCGACGAATCGGCCCTGGTGGAGGCCCTCAAGAGCGGCCGGATCGCCGGAGCCGGGCTCGACGTCTACGAAAAAGAACCGGCCATGGCTCCGGGCCTGGCCGAACTGGACAACGCGGTGGTCCTGCCGCACATCGGCTCGGCCACCACGCAGTCGCGCACGGACATGGCCACCCTGGCCGCGCGCAACCTCCTGGCCATGCTCGACGGCAGACGGCCGGAGACCTGCCTCAACCCCGAACTCTACCAATAATGACGGGCGGAAGCGGACAAAGCCGAAAAGAGCTGCTGCGCATCGCCGCAGCCGCCGTCGACGCGGTCTCGCCCGGCCCGGCCCTGCGCGCGGCCGTGCGCCTTTGCGGCGACCGGCTGAGCGTGGACGGCGCGGACTACGACCTGTCCGCGTTCCGGCGCGTCCTGCTGCTCGGCGCGGGCAAGGGCGCGGCGGCCATGGCCGAAGCCGTGGAAGCCGTCCTCGGCGACCGGCTGGACAAGGGGCTGGTGGTCACCAAGTACGGCCACGGCCTGCCCCTTGCGCGCACCGAGGTCCTGGAATCCGGCCACCCCGTGCCGGACGAGGCGGGCGTGGCCGCGGCAGGACGGTTGCTCGAACTGGCGGAGTCGGCCACGGCCGACGATCTGGTCCTGTGCCTGATATCGGGCGGCGCCAGCGCCCTGATCCCGGCCCCGAGGGAGTCCGTGACCCTGGCCGACAAGCAGACCGCCACCAGGCGGCTCCTGGAATGCGGCGCGTCCATCCACGAGATCAACGCCATCCGCAAGCATCTCTCGCTGATCAAGGGCGGCCGTCTGGCCAAGGTCCTGGAACCGGCCACCGTGGCCACCCTGATCATTTCGGACGTGGTCGGCGACGACCTGGACGTCATCGCCTCCGG
>JAZHDH010000084.1:0-5414 GCA_036584335.1 Pseudodesulfovibrio sp.
CGGGCGCGGTGGTGCTGACCAACGGCGACGAGGACGAGCGGCCCCGGCTGATCGACATGATGCTGGCCGCCGACGGCAGCCTGGGCGACCTGCTCACCGTGCACGGCGGCGGGTCGGCCTATCCCTATAAGATGGGCGAGCCCGTGGGCGAGGAGTACTTCGTCCAGATGCAGGGCCGCGAGACCTTCAAGCACGCGGTGCGCAGCATGACCGGCATCTGCGAGGCGTTGCTCGAGCGCCACGGCGTGGACAAATCCGAGATCGGCGTGCTGGTGCCCCATCAGGCCAACTGGCGCATCATCGACGCCGTGGGCCGCAAGTTCGACATCCGGCCCGAGAGGGTCTACGCCAACATCGACCGCTACGCCAACACCTCGGCGGCCTCCATTCCCGTGGCCCTGTCCGAGGCGGTCAAGACCGGGTTCATCGTCCCCGGCGACCTAGTCCTGCTGACGTCCTTCGGCGGCGGATTCACCTGGGGTTCGGCCCTGATCCGCTTTTAGTCATTCAAACATGGGTTTCGCTATACTTTCGTAACACAACTGTGCTAGACGACACCACCGCACGCCTGGGCCTGATTTGCAGTCGGGAGCGGTTTGGTATATTGGGTGCTGACCAAAGAGACTTCACGAGGTGCGTCAATGAGTGATCTTTCCCACGTAGCCCTTGTCACGGGCGGGTCCCGGGGCATCGGACGTGCGGTGGCCGAGCGGCTTGCCGCCGACGGTTTCGAGGTCTTCCTGACCTGCGTCAGCCGTCTCGAAGAGGCCGAAAAGGTCGCTGCGGGCATCGCCGCCAAGGGCGGAAAGGCCCGGGCCTTCCAGCTGGATTCCGGCGACCGCGAGGCCGTGGCCGCCTTCTTCACCGACGAGATCAAGGGCAAGGTTGCCCTCGACGTGCTGGTCAACAACGCGGGCATCACCCGCGACGGCCTGATGATGCGCATGAAGGACGACGACTGGGACAAGGTCATCGCCATCAACCTGACCGGCTGCTTCACCTTCCTCAAGGAGGCGTCCAAGATCATGGGCAAGCAGCGCTTTGGCCGCATTGTGAACATCACCTCCGTGGTCGGCCAGATGGGCAATGCGGGCCAGGCCAACTACTGTGCGGCCAAGGCCGGGCTCATCGGCCTGACCAAGTCCGCCGCCCGCGAGCTGGCCCCCCGGAACATCACGGTCAACGCCGTGGCCCCCGGTTTCATCGAGACCGACATGACCGCCGAACTGCCCGAGAAGGCGGTGGAGGCCATGCTCGAGCAGATTCCGCTCAAATCCCTCGGCAAGTCCGGGGATATCGCTGCCGCCGTCGCCTTCCTGGCAGGCCCGGGAGCCGGGTACATCACCGGCCAGGTCCTGGGCGTCAATGGCGGCATGTACATGTAACCCGAAAGAAACAACAAGTGAGATTGGAGGAAAGTATGTCCGACGTAGCAGCCAAGGTTAAAGAGATCATCGTGGAGCAGCTCGGCGTGAGCGCTGACGAAGTTGTCGATAATGCCGCCTTTGTCGAAGACCTGGGCGCCGATTCCCTGGACCTGACCGAACTGATCATGGCCATGGAAGAGGAGTTCGACCTGGAGATCGACGACGAGGAAGCTCAGAAGATCGTCAAGGTTTCCGACGCCATCGCCCATATCCAGAAGGCCCAGGGCTAACCGCCCGGTCCGGTCGCGCTTTTGTGAGAGCGTCTTGCGCACCCTGCGTGTGAGACGCTCCTTTTTTCTTTGCACACCGAAGACAACACGGGAACGGGATTTATGAAAAGAGTTGTCGTCACCAGTGTTGCCGCAGTCACACCGCTCGGCAATGACGCTGAAACGAGCTGGCGCAATCTCCTGGCCGGAAAGTCCGGCGTGGGTCCGATCACCCGGTTCGATGCCGGGCAGTTCGAGACCAGGATCGCCGCCGAGGTCAAGGGGTTCGACCCCGAACTGTACATCGAGAAAAAGGCCGCGCGGCGCATGGAGACGTTCACCCAGTATGCGGTGGGCGCCGCCCGGATGCTGTTCGATACCGCCGGATGGACCATTCCCGAGGCCGAGAAGCACCGGGCGGGCACCATCATCGGCGTGGGCCTGGGCGGCCTGCACTCCATTGAGGAGATGCACGCCAAGCTGCTCGACAAGGGTCCGGGCCGCATCTCGCCGTTCTTCATCCCCATCCTCATCGCCAACATGGCCGCCGGGCAGGTGTCCATCGAGGCCGGGGCCATGGGGCCGAACATCTGCACCACCACGGCCTGCGCCTCCGGCACCCACGCCGTGGGCTACGCCTACACCGACATCGCCATGGACCGGGCCGACATCATGATCTGCGGCGGCGCGGAATCGACCATCACCGCGCTGGGCGTGGCCGGGTTCAACGCCATGAAGGCGCTCTCCACCCGCAACGACGAGCCCGAGCTGGCCTCGCGCCCGTTCGACCTGGAGCGCACCGGCTTCATCATGGGCGAGGGCTGCGGCCTGCTGCTGCTCGAATCCCTGGAGCACGCGACGGCGCGCGGCGCGAACATCCTGGCCGAGGTCGTGGGCTTCGGCGCGTCGGGCGACGCCTACCACATGACCGCGCCGCCCGAGGACGGGTCCGGCATGTCCCTGGCCATGGCAGCCGCCGTGCGCGAGGCGGGCATCGATCCGTCCCGGGTGGACCACATCAACGCGCACGGCACCTCGACCAAGCTCAACGACCTGTGCGAGACCCGCGCCATCAAGAAGGTCTTCGGCGACCACGCCTACAAGATCGTCCTGTGCGCCAACAAGTCCCAGATGGGGCACCTGCTCGGCGCTGCGGGCGGCGTGGAGGCCGTGTTCGCGGTCAAGACCCTGGCCGAGGGCATCATCCCCGGCACCATCAACCGCGACACCCCGGACCCCGAATGCGACCTGGACATCACGGTGGACGGGCCGCGCAGGCAGCAGGTCGAGTACGTCCTGTCGAACTCGTTCGGGTTCGGCGGCACCAACGGCTGCATCCTGCTCAAGCGGTTCGCCGGTTAGGAAGAGACAACAAGGGGGGCCGAACGGTCTCCCTTTTTCGATATAAGGACGGATCTCCACCCCGCGGGAAGCCCTGCGAGCGCCTGCCGGGAACGATGTCGAAGTCGAACCCGAGGAACGTGGCGCGAGGACCGGCGGCCGCCCGGCCGGGGTGGGAAGCCATTCGCATCCACCTTTTAGCAAAAGGAATCCATCATGGAAGAACTGCTCATCCAAGACCCGGAAGTGGCCAAGGCCATCATTGATGAGACCGACCGCCAGGTCTCCAAGCTGGAACTCATCGCCAGCGAGAATTTCGTTTCCTCGGCCGTGCGCCAGGCCCAGGGGTCGGTGATGACCCACAAGTACGCCGAAGGCTACCCCGGCAAACGCTGGTACGGCGGCTGCGAGTTCGTGGACGTGGTCGAGGACATCGCCCGCGACCGCGCCAAGGAGCTGTTCGGCGCGGGCTACGCCAACGTCCAGCCGCACTCCGGCTCCCAGGCCAACATGGCCGTGTACTTCGCGGCCTGCAAGCCCGGCGACACCGTGCTCGGCATGGACCTCTCCCACGGCGGCCACCTGACCCACGGCTCCCCGGTCAACTTTTCCGGCAAGCTCTTCAACATGGTGCACTACGGCGTCTCCAAGGAGACCCAGACCATCGACTACGATCAGGTGGAGGCGCTGGCCAAGAAGCACAAGCCCGCCATGATCATCGCGGGCGCTTCGGCCTACCCGCGCATCATCGATTTCGCCCGCTTCCGCGCCATCGCCGACGAGGTCGGGGCCAAGCTCATGGTCGACATGGCCCATATTGCGGGCCTGATCGCCGCAGGTGAGCATCCGTCCTGCATCGAGCACGCCCACTACACCACCACCACCACCCACAAGACCCTGCGCGGTCCGCGCGGCGGCATGATCCTGGGCGGCGAGGAACTGGAGCAGGAGCTCAATTCCAACATCTTCCCCGGCATCCAGGGCGGCCCGCTGATGCACGTCATCGCGGCCAAGGCCGTGGCGTTTGGCGAGGCGCTCTCGCCCGGCTTCGTCGAATACCAGCAGCAGGTGGTCAAGAACGCCAAGCAACTGGCCGTTTCCCTCCAGGAGGCGGGCTACAAGCTGGTTTCCGGCGGCACCGACAACCACATGATGCTCATGGACCTTTCCGAGAAGAGCTACACCGGCAAGGACGCCCAGATCGCGATGGACAAGGCGGGCATCACCGTGAACAAGAACACCATCCCGTTCGAGACCAAGTCCCCGTTCCAGACCTCGGGCGTGCGCCTGGGCACCCCGGCCCTGACCACCCGCGGCATGATCGAGGAAGACATGATCGTGGTCGCCGAAGCCATTACCGCCGCCCTGGACAACATGGGCGACGACAAGATCCTGGAAGAGATCCGCGTCGAGGTCGAGGAGTTCGCCCGCGAATTTCCGCTCTACGCCTGGTAGACCCGAGCAAAGAATGCAGACGGCCCCTGCCCGTGCGAACGGGCGGGGGCCTTTGTCGTCATTGGCCGCAGCGCGTGGGGCGCTGCTTGACCGGCACCGAAACCCCATGGAAACGATGTGCTTTTGTCATTGTGGCCCGTCCGTTCGTGCCGTAGGGTGAAACGCCATCCTTTTTTGCCCACCCTGTAGCGTCGTCGAAAAGCGGGTCCGATGAATATCCCCATTGAGCCGGTCCGGTTCGCACCGGCCATCGCCGCCCTGTTCAAGGCATGGATCTGGACCATGCGCTTTACCGTGCCCGATGCGCTGGCCGACATCCTGCAACGCAACCGGGACGGCGAGCGCTTCGTCATCGCCCTGTGGCACGACGAGCTGTTTCCCATCGCCGGATACGGCTGCGTTTACACCACGGGGCTGATGGGCATCGTCAGCAAGAGCAAGGACGGGCAGTTCGTGGCCTCGGTCATGGAGGGGCTGGGCCAGACCACGGTGCGCGGCTCCAGTTCGCGCGGGGGCATGCGGGCGCTGCTGGAGGCCAAGCGGGTCATGGAGCGCGAGAACCGCATGGCCGTGTTCGCGGTGGACGGCCCGGTCGGCCCCCGGCGCGAGCCCAAGGACGGCGTCATCTTCCTCGCCCAGCGGGTCGGGGCGCAGGTTGTGCCGATCCGTGCGCATTGTTCCCGGAAAAAGGTTTTCACCAACGCCTGGGACCGGTTCCAGCTCCCCTGGCCGTGCTCCCGATGCGAGCTGTTCGTGGGCGAACCCTACGCCGTGACCACGGAAAAGCTGGACGGGGACTCGCTCGCGGCTGAACGCCAGCGGCTCAAGGCCAAGCTGGACGCGCTGGGCGCGGCCTCGCGGGACTGATTTCGGCCGGGGAGTGGGGGAGGGAATGCCTCCGGCGGCTTAAGAACCTTTTGGAAAAGGTTCTTAGGGCTTGTTAACAAAATAAATATGGGTCATAATCACTCTACGGAGGTGA
>JAZHDH010000085.1:0-5351 GCA_036584335.1 Pseudodesulfovibrio sp.
TCTCGGCGGCCATCAGCGCGGTGCGGGCCATGGCGTTGAGCACCCGGGTGTCGGACAGGGCGGTCTGGCCCGGCCCGCGCCCGTATATCTCGCCTGCGGCCTTGGCCCAGCGGGGCACCAGGTAGGGCATCTCCAGGTAGCCGGACTCCTCCAGCACGTGTTCGCCCTCCGCCTCCAGGTAGACGCTGCCGAAGGGGAAGTGGGCCGCGCCGAACCCCTTGGGGTCTCGGTCCGAGCGCGGGAAGACCGCGTGCAGGATGGCGACCGGCGTTTCGGGATTGTCCACGCCCTGGCGCCGGGCGGCGTCGGACAGGGAGCTGCCCCACTCGCGCAGGGCCTGGCGGGCCGGGATCTCGTAGCGGCGGTAGACCGTGTCGATCATGCCGCGCGCCGATTCGGCCACGAAGACCTCGCCCAGGGGCCGGGTCGAGAAGCGGACCGCGTGTTGCGGGTCCGCCTCCACGTACATCACCGCCGTGCCGAGCAGGGCCACGTCCAGGTACAGCTCGTGCACGTTGGACTGGAATCCCGTGTCCTCGCTGTTGAAGACCGCGATCATCCGCTCGCGCGCCCGGCGCAGGAATTCGCGGACCTCCTCCGAGTCCCCGGCGTCCGGGTCGCGGGCGCGGATGTCGAACCAGACCATGGACGGGTTGGTCAGGAGCCCTCCCAGCGACGAGGCCAGCAGCTCCAGGGCGTGCATGGGCGTGGAGTCGTAGATGCGTTCGTCCCCGGCCGCGCCGCGCCGGAGCGCGGAGGAGCCGGGCGCGGCGAAGCTGTTCTTGCGCGGGAGCATGTATTCGGCCAGCTCCTGCCAGGAACCGACCCAGGGGCGGCGGAGTTCCTCCAGCCCCCGGAACCGGGTGAGCAGCGAGCGGGCGAGTTCGGTATCGCGCATGGTCATTCTCCCAGCTTCTGCTTGAGCCGCGAGGCGGCCACCGCCGCCTCGTCCAGCAGTCCGGCCCCGCCGCCCGCCAGGATCGACTGTTCCGACGCGCGCGCCTTGGCAGTTTTTTCGGCGGAGCGCGCCTCCACCACCTTGTCGCGCTGCCGCTTGCGCTCCTCCGCCTCCTCTTGGCGCTGTTCCTCTTCCCGGGCCTGGCGCTCCGCCTCCATGGCGGCCGCCGCGTCCGAGGCGGAGCCTCCCTGGTTGTTCATGACGCCTTGCGCCAGCCCGATGACCGAACTGACGATGCCGATCGGTGATCCTCCCATACGAAAATCCTCCTGTTGAATGGTTTTCGCGGGAGTATATCCCCGGTTTCCGGCCCTGGGAAAAACAGCGGGAATAAGCGGCAAAACGGGTAAGAAAAGCGCAACTCGGCGGCTTGACGCCTTTTCCCGGACGGGCCGGAAGGCGAAAAAAAACCCCGGCGGACACGCCGGGGGTGAAATCTTCGGGAGCCCGGTTTTCGGGCGACGACCGAGCCCGCCTAACTGTGGGCGAGGTCCACGGTGATCCCTTCGTTGACGTAGTAGAGCAGGGTGTGTTTGTGCTGGAGGGTGTCCACCAGTTCCTCCACCGAGCGCTCGCGCGCGCCCTCGATGCGGATGTAGACCCGGCGATGGCCCGGGTGGGAGAGGTCGGAGATGGTGAACACGCTGGAATAGGTCAGGCCGAGGTCGCGGATGTCGTTCAGCAGCCGGGCCAGGTCGACGGGCCGAGCCCCCAGCCGGAAGGCGAACTGGGTGCCGGAACGCATGGGACCGGCCGCCGCACACAGAAAGCGCATGACGTCGGCCTGGGTGACGATGCCGACCAACTGGCCGCCCTCGACCACGGGCAGGCCGCCGATCTTGTGCTTCACCAGGATGTCGGCCACCTCGTTGATCGCCGTGTCCGGGGTGACGGTGATCGGGTCCAGGGTCATGATGTCCCCGGCCGTCAGGGTGCAGAGGCCGCCGCTCCTGCCGTCCACGGCGTCGCCGGGGATGAACTTCGAGGGCATGGCGTCGCGGATGTCGCGGTCCGATACGATGCCCGCGAGCAGGCCGTTGTTGTCCACGACAGGAAACTGGCGGATGTTCTTCTCGCGCAGGATTTCGGCCGCGTCCAGCACGGACGAATTGACGCCCAGGGATATGACGTTGTTCGTCATCCAATCTCTGACCAGCATCACATCACCTCCTGCTCATCATCATGGCGCACCGGGAGAAACCGAGTTTGGCCGTTGTAGTAGCTAACCGCAAAAAAAGCAATGCGCTACAGCGACTGCGCCCGCCGCCCCACCCGCTCCGCCAGGCGGGCGAAACTTTCGCGCAGCCGGATCAGTTCGGCGCCGAAGTCCGCGCCCGGACCCCGGCAGCACTGGGCCTCCAGGTCGCGGGCCTGGCGCACGACGGGCATGGCCAGGACATGGCTGGCCAGATTGGCCATGGCGTGCACGGCCGCCCGGATCTTTGCCGGGTCGTCCCCCGCCATGCCCTGTTCGAGCAGGGCCAGCTTTTCCCCGGCCTCCTCCATGAACAGGGCCAGGACCTCCCCGAGCAGGGCGGTGTTGCCCCGGTAGCGGGCCACCAGGGCGTCCATGTCGAAATCCGCCTCTCCCGGCGGCGGGACCGCCTCTTCCGGCCCGGCAGGGAGGGAGTCCTTTGCACCGGCCATGCACCGGGCCATGGCCTGGGTCAGGGCGTCCAGCTCCACGGGCTTGGGCACGTAGCCGTTCATGCCTGCCGCGATCATGCGTTCGCGATCGCCCTTCATGGCGTAGGCGGTCAGGGCGATGACCGGGATGGCCGGATCGAATCCCGTTCCGTCCCCGGCGCGGATGGCGGCCGTGGTCTCAAACCCGTCCATGACGGGCATCTGGATGTCCATGAGCACCAGGTCCAGGTCCCGGCCGTGTTCCCTCAGCGCCTTCAGGGCCTCGAAGCCGTTGTCGGCCACAGTGACCCGGTGCCCGGCCCAGGTCAGGAAGTGGGAAAGGAACCGCTGGTTGAGGGGATTGTCCTCGGCCAGCAGCAGGCGCAACCGCCGCTGCGGCAGGGGCGGGTCCGCCTCCGGCTGGGCGCCCGCCGCCCGTTCGGGCTTGGCGAAACAGGCGGTGAAGGAGAAGACGCTGCCCTTCCCCGGCGTGCTGTCCACGTGGATCTCGCCGCCCATCATGGCCACCAGTTCGCGGCAGATGGCCAGTCCCAGGCCGGTGCCCTGGTGCCGCTTGCGCGCCGAGCTGTCGCCCTGGACAAAGGTGTCGAAAATGGACGCCTGCATTTCTGCGGGGATTCCTTCGCCGCTGTCGGATATCGTGAACCCGAGGCAGCGGGGGCCGGGTCCGTCTTCCTGTTTCTCCACCGCCACCCGGACGAAGCCGCGCGCCGTGAATTTCAGGGCGTTGCCCACCAGGTTGCGCACCACCTGGGCCAGCCGGTCGGCGTCGCCGCGCAGCAGCGCGTCCACCTCGGGGGCCACCGTGCTGCTGAATTCGATGCCCTTCCGCCGCGCCTCCTCGGCAAAGGGAGCCAGGGTGCGCGCGAGCATGGCCCGCAGGTCGAAATCCGTCCGGGCCAGATCCAGCTTGTGCGCCTCCACCCGCGAGAGGTCGAGCACGTCGTTGACGATGGAAAGCAGGGAGCGGGCGGCCTCGCGGATCAGGTCCACATGCTCGCGCAGGTCTGCGGGCGGCTCCATGGACGCGATCATCTCGGCCATGCCCAGGATGCCGCCGATGGGCGTGCGGATCTCGTGGCTCATGTTCGCCAGGAACCGGCTCTTGGCCCGGCTGGCGTCCTCGGCGCGGCGGTTGGCCGCCCGCAGCGCCATCTCCATGCGGTTGCGCAGCACGGCCGAGCCCAGGATGTCGGCCATCATGGTCAGGGATTCGATTTCGGCGGGCAGCCAGTCGCGTTCGGCCCGGTGTTCGGAAAGCCCGATCAACCCCCACCATTCGCCGCCCGCGAACACCGGGATGAGCATCAGCGACTTGACCCCGGTCTGGTCCAGGAAGGACCGCTCCTCGGTGTGCAGGTCGCGGGTGTGGCCGGCCACCACCTTGCGGTCGAGCATCAGCGGCAGCAGCCGTTTGTAGAGGATGGACACGGGCCGGACCTTGATCTCGGGCCGATCCTTGAGCGGGATCGTGCCGGGCGCGGCCCATTCGCCGATCATGCCTTGGGCCTGACCTTTTTCCCGGTCGGGGTGGGTGCGGAAGACGTAGGCGCGGGTGACGTCCATGGCCCGGCCCAGGTCGGCGAGCCAGCCGTCGATGCCGCGCTCCCAGTCGGACTCGCGCAGGAACCCGGCCGCGCAGGCCCCCACCACCTGGAGTACGGCGTCGCGCCTGAACAGGACGTCTTCGAACTCGCGTTCCGGGGTGACGTCGCGGATCATGCCGAAGGCGCGGGATACCTCGCCGCCCGCCCCGTGTTCCACCCGCCGGTGCAGGTGCAGGTGGCGGACCTTGCCGCTGTCCAGGACCACGCGGTACTCGAAATCCAGGGGCCAGCCCTGCTGGAACGTGGCCCGGTTGGCCTGCTCGAAAATTTCCAGGTCGTCGGGGTGGACGAACCGGCGCACGCTCTCGAAGTCCTCGGTCAGCCGTTCGCTTTCCGCATCCAGGATGCGCCGCGCCCCCCGGGACCAGGTTGTCCGTCCCCGGGCGTCCGATTGCCACGAGCCCACCCAACCGGTCTCTTCCATCCAGTCGAACAGGGCCTGGCCGCGCTTCAGGCTCCTTTCCAGATCCCGCTGACGGGCCAGGTGGCGCAGGCAGCGCGCCAGGTCGGCGGGTTCGGCCCGCTCCAGGGCAAAGGCGTCGAAGGCGCCGGCCTCCAGGGCCGCCGCTTCGCTTCCGGCAGAAAGCAGGACCACGGCGGGGGCGGCGTATTCGCGCCGGATGCGGGCCACGGCCCGCGCCCAGGTCTCGTCCCCCGGGTCCGGAGCCAGGACCACGGCGTCGGCCGCGTTCCGCTCCAACCGGCGCACGCCGCGGGAAACGGCCCCGTAACGGGCGCTGTCGCACGGATGCCCGTCCAGCAGGGCCAACACCCGCTTTCCGTCCACGCTCCTGCCGAGAAGAACCAGTATCCGCACGTTTCCCCCGTCTGTCCGAACCGGAGGCGCTCACGAACCATCCGCCTCCACGCTACTGAGGTATCCCGACTCGCGCCCGAGGACAACCGCTTTAGAAATGAAAACACGCCGCTTGCCGGGTCCCGGTCCTTCCCGCCGGGTCAAACCACACTGCAATCGTCTGAAAAGACGGGCTGTTTCTTCGGGAGGCCCCCTTGCATTATCCCGGACCCGGGATTACAGGAACAAGAGGAGCGCTTTCCGGCAACAACCCCTCGAGGTGACGACCCCATGCAACTCTTGCCTGACAACGACATCGTGACCCTGATTTCGGGCGCGACCC
>JAZHDH010000086.1:0-23998 GCA_036584335.1 Pseudodesulfovibrio sp.
CTCTCCATGGGCATGACCGGGGACTTCGTCCCGGCCGTGGAGGAGGGGGCGACCCTGGTGCGGATAGGGACGCGGATTTTCGGGAGCAGGCCTCCCAGGTGACAACCGGCGGTTAGCAGGGGTTAGGTATGGATCTCGGGACAATAATCGGAATCGTCCTCTCGTTCGGGCTCGTGGTGTCGGCCATTCTGACCGGTTCCAGCCTGATGATCTTCGTTTCCATCCCCTCCGTCTTCATCGTCATCGGCGGCACCCTCGGCGCGGCCCTGGTCAACTATCCCATGAGCTACGTCATCGGCGTCATCGGCGTCATCAAGAACACCTTCTTTTCCAACCTGGAATCGCCCCAGGACGTCATCGAGCGTTTCAAGGACTACGCCAACCGCGCCCGCCGCGAGGGCATCCTTTCGCTGGAGCCGCTGATCAAGGAGATCGACGACGACTACATGCGCAAGGGGCTGCAACTGACCGTGGACGGCCTGGAGCCCCAGACCATCCAGGAGATTCTGGAGACCGAGATATCCTATCTTTCCGAGCGCCACGCCATGGGCGCGGACGTGGTGGCGGTCATGGGCACCCTGGCTCCGGCCATGGGCATGATCGGCACGGTCATCGGCCTGGTGCAGATGCTCCAGACCATGTCCGACCCGTCCACTATCGGCCCGGCCATGGCCGTGGCCCTGCTGACCACCCTCTACGGCGCGCTGCTGGCCAACCTGCTGTTCAACCCCATGTCCGGCAAGCTCAAGGCGCGCAGCAAGGAGGAGGTCCTGCTGCGCGAGATGATCATGGAGGGCATCCTGGCCATCTCCAAGGGCGAGAACCCGCGCATCATCGAGGAGAAGCTCAACAGCTACCTGCCGCCCAAGGACCGGGTCACCACGGACTGATCGCGTCCGGGCGGCGCAGAGGGAACGCGTCATGGCCAAGAAGCCGAAGAAACTGGTTTGCGAGGAGATGCCGCCGTGGATGATCACATTCTCGGACGTCATGACCCTGATGCTGACCTTTTTCGTCCTTCTGGTGTCCATGTCGCAGATCGACGCCCGGCGGAAGCTGGTCGCCCTCGGCTCCATCATCGGCACCTTCGGCTTCCAGGACGCCAGCTACGAGGTTTTCTCCCGCAAGGACACCCGGCGCACGGTGGAGCCCGGCCCCATCGACTCCGGCGACCTGGAGCCGCTCAAGGAGCTGAATTGGGAGGAGATGGAAAAGGATCTCGACTTCCGCTCCAACCGCTTCGTCCAGATCCTCTCGATCAATTCCAGCCTGCTCTTCGCCCCGGATTCCACCGCCCTGTCCGAGGCGGGCAAGGGGCTGCTCGACGGCTTCATGCCCGTGCTCTCCCAGGTGCAGTATCCGCTGCTGCTGGCCGGGCACACCGCCGCGCTGCGCGACGAGTTGGGCCTGGCCTATCAGCCCGATGACGACGACCGCGTGCCCGATCTCTCCTGGAAGCTCTCCCTGGCCCGTACCCTGGCCGTCTACCGCCACCTCATCGACCGCGGCATGCGGCCGGACATGCTCCGCGTGGAGGCGTTCGGCAAGTTCATGCCGTTCTACCCGCAGAACACGCCCGAGAACCGCGCCAGGAACCGCCGCGTGGACATCGTCCTGGACAAGCGGGCCGTGGACACCGGCGAGCGCATCCGGGCCATGGCCCCCACGCTGCACGCCCCGTCCCAGACCATGAGCGTGGACGGCTTCGAATTCGACCTCAGGCCCCCGGCCGGGCTGGAGTAGGGCATGGCCAGGAAGAAAAATGAAACCTGCCCGCCTCTGGCGCTCTGGCTGGTCACCTTCTCCGACCTGGTGACCCTGCTGCTCACCTTTTTCGTCTTGCTGCTGACCATGTCGTCCATGGACAACGCGGTGCTGACCCGCGTCACGCTGCACACGGCCGACCTGGGGCTGCTCGACAAGCGCGGCTCGGGCCGGGTCACGGCCAAGGAGCGGCTCCTGGCCGACCTCATGGAAAAACCGTGGGAGGTGCTGGACAAGAAGCAGCGCATCAAGGACCTGCTTTTCCCGGACGACCTGCTGCCCGAGGACATCGACAAGTCCGAACTGGACAAGAACCTGGAGATTCTGGTCAAGCCCGACGGCGTGGCCCTGGTCTTCACCGACAAGCTGCTCTTCGCGCCGGATTCGGCCGAGCTCACCGCCCGGGGACAGTTTCTGATGGAGCAGCTGGTGCCGATGATGTCCCACACCCCGGCACCGATCAACGTGGCCGGATATGCCGACGCCACGGACGGCGCGGCCGACCCCTACGCCCTGTCCGGCGACCGCGCCCTGGCCGTGCTGGCCTACCTGGTCCGGGCCGGGCTGCCGAACCGGCGCTTCTCGCTTTCGGCCTACGGCGCAAACGTGCCCGTGACCGACGAGCGGGGCAGGCCCGTCGACGCCCCCATGAACCGGCGTGTGGAGATCCTGCTCAAGACCGCCCGGCCCGTGGGCGGGTACCAGTGATCCCAAGTTTGTCTGGAAAACCCGGCGGAATCCGGCTATGAACAAGTAACACAGCAAACGCAAGGTGGCCGCCATGGCGGAAGACGATCTCGGACAGGAAGGAAAGAAGGGCGGAAAGCTCAAGTGGATCATCATCGCGCTGGTGCTGGTCCTGCTCGGTGTGGGCGGCTATTTCGGCTACACCATGTTCTTTGCCGCCCCGGCCGAGGACGCGGATCAGCAGGCCGAAGCCCCTGCCGACGGCGCTCAGCCCCCGCCCGAGGCCCTGGAGGGGCAGCTGCTTCCGCTGCCGGTGTTTTTGGTCAACCTGGCCGACCCCCTGGGCCGACGCTACCTCAAGCTCGGGCTGGAGGTGGAGGTGCGCGACGCCGAGGCTGCGGCCGGACTGACAAAGTACCAGGCCAAGATCAAGGACACGCTGCTCCTGCTCCTGTCGAGCAAGACCTACGACGGGCTCGCGACCATGGAAGCCAAGGTGGAGCTCAAGCAGGAGATCGCGGACCGGCTCAACCAGATCCTCGGCAAGGGGTCGATCCTGCGGGTCTACATCACGGAGATGGTCATCCAGTAGCACGCATCTTGCAATCCGTCCCGGAAACCGTCAGTCTTTTGGACGGGTGCACCCTGGAAACCGTTCTCACGAGGAAAGCGACATGGTCGACGATCAAGACAAACTGGCACAGGAATGGGCGGACGCCCTGCTGGACGGCGGCGACGTCACCGATCCGGCCGATGCGGGCAGCGCCGAGGTGGGCGGTGACGACGAGGCCCTAGCGGACGAGTGGGCCGCCGCCCTGGCCGAATCCGAGCAGGCCGAGGTCAAGCACGAGAAGGAGCAGGCCTTCCTCTCGACCCAGACCCACGACTACGCGCTCAAGGACATGGGCGAGGACGCCAAGGCCAGCCCCGGCGGCAAGCGCGACCTGGACTTCATCCTGGACATCCCGCTCGACGTCTCGGCCGAACTGGGCCGCGCCAAGCTGCTGATCAACGAGTTGCTGCAACTCGGCCAGGGATCGGTGGTCGAACTGAACAAGCTCGCGGGTGAACCGCTCGAAATCTACGTCAACGGCAAACTGGTGGCGCGCGGCGAGGCCGTGGTCATCAACGAGAAGTTCGGCATACGCCTGACCGACATCATCAGCCCCATCGAGCGGGTGAAGCAGCTTGGATAGCGCCACGGCGGCAGCGAACGCGACGGCTGCGCCCATGCAGCTCCCGGTGGTGGACACCTGGTCCACCATGCTCACCACCCTCGGGTATCTCTGCCTGCTGCTCGGCGTCATGTTTCTGGCCTACTGGCTGCTCAGGCGGTTCGGGCTGACACGGCTGACCACCCAGGGCGGGGCGGAGGCCCCCCGGCTGATGGGGCGGCTGATGCTCGGCCAGCGCCACAGCGTGGTCGTGGTCCGGCACCGGGGGCGCGACCTGCTCCTGGGCGTGACCGAAAACAGCATCACCAGGCTGGCCGAAGACCCGGCGGGCGGCGAAGACGGCGGTCCGTCCCCCGAATCGGCCCCGTTCGCATCGCTGCTCAAGAGGAACCTGGGCAAATGATTTCGAGGAAAGGCTCTCTCACCCTGCTCCTGGCCGCGCTGGCGGCCGTGTGCCTCTGGTCCCTCCCGGCCTGGGCCGAGCCGACCTTTCCCAAGCTGACCATGGAGCTGGCCGCAGGCCAGGCCGAGCCCGCCGAGGTCTCCACCACCCTGGAAATCCTCTTCCTGCTCACCGTGCTGTCCATGGCGCCGGCCATCATGCTGACCATGACCTCGTTCACCCGGATCATCATCGTCTTCCATTTCCTGCGCCAGGCCATGGGCACCCAGCAAATGCCGCCCAACCAGATCCTGGCGGGCCTGGCCATCCTGATGACCCTGATCATCATGATGCCCGTGGGCAAGGCCATCAACGACACCGCCTTTCAGCCCTACATGGCCGAGGAGATCCCCTTCCAGGAGATGGTGAACCGCGCCCAGAAGCCGATCCGGGAGTTCATGTTCAAGCACACCCGGGAGAAGGATCTCTCCATCTTCTACGCCATCACCAAGGAGGATCGGCCCAAGAACAAGGAGGAGGTGCCGACCATGATGCTGGTGGCGGCCTACACCATCTCCGAACTCAAGACCGGCTTCACCATCGGCTTTCTGATCTACATTCCGTTCCTGATCCTGGATATGGTCGTGGCTTCCATCCTGCTCGCCATGGGCATGATGATGCTGCCGCCGGTCATGATCTCGTTGCCGTTCAAGATTTTGTTGTTCATCCTGGTCGATGGCTGGAACCTGCTCATCGGTTCGCTGGTCAACACCTTCCAGTGACGATGCGCCCCTTGTTGCCCGGGGAGCAGTGCGCCCCCCGCGAAGGCCGAAAAATGAATAGACTGTTCAAAAACGAAGCGGGGCCGACTGCAGGCCGCAAGGGAAACGGGGCTCTTCCGCGCCGGTCCCTTCCGCTCGCCCGGCAACGCCGCAATCGGGCCTTTATGGACAGTCGTCTGACGGGGAGGCACATGCCATGACGCCTGAATTCGTCGTCGGTTTCGCCAAGCAGGCCATCGAGATGACCCTGGTCATCTCCCTGCCCATGCTCGGCATCGGCATGGCCGTGGGCATCTTCGTGTCCATTCTCCAGGCCGCCACCCAGATTCAGGAGATGACCCTGTCCATGGTGCCCAAGATCGTGGCCATCTTCATCGCCCTGCTCGTGGCGTTCCCATGGATCATGGACAAGATGATGACCTATACCACCAATCTCTTTCTCAACCTTCCCAACTATATACAGTAGCAACCGCCGCGCCCGCCCCCGGCCGCCCGCCGGGACGAAGGGCCACATTGGCGGGTGACATCCATGGTGAAAAGCCGTATCTTCGCGGTACGGTGCCTTTGCCGTGCAATACCGACTTCGCGAGAACCCATGAACAAGACCGAATTCCCCAATATGCCCAAATCCCTGACCCCGGACCGGCTCCGGGCCGTACTCGACCCCGCCCGCGTGCCTTTCGCGAACAGCGGCGAAATACCGGACCGCAACGTCTACCCCAGCTTTCAGCCGAGGGCGATCCAGGCCCTGACCCTGGCGCTGCGCATCCGGGGCAACGAGCACAACGTCTACGTCTCGGGCGAGCCGAACATGGGCCGCACCTATTTTGTCCGCTCCTTCCTCCAGCCCGCCGCCGCCCGGGCCGAGACCCCCGGCGACTGGGTCTACCTCCACAATTTCGAGGATAGCGACTGCCCCGTGGCCGTCTCCCTGCCCGCGGGCGTCGGCCGCAAGCTCAAGCAGGCCCAGCAGAAGGCCATGACCCAGATCCGCCAGGAGATCCCGGCCCGCTTCGAGAAGGACGCCTTCCAGAAAAAGCACGAACGGCTGCTCAAGAAGCACAACGCGCGGCGCGACGAGCTCTTCAACCAGATGGACGCCACGGCCGAAAAGGAACATTTCAGCCTCAGCCTGGACGAGGAGGGTGTGCTCACCCTCTCGCCCATCGTGGACGGGGCCGTGGTCTCGGACAAGGATTTCGACAAGCTCGAGGCCAAGACGCGCAAGAAGCTCAAGGCCCGGGGCGAGGAGGTCCTGGCCCGGGTCTCGTCCATCCTGCGCCTGGTCAACCAGAACGAGATGGACATGCGCGAGTCCGAAACCGACCTGCACCGCGAATCCGCCCGGGGCGTCATGGCCGACTGCTTTGCGCCCGTTGCCGAAAAATTCAAGAAACACGAGGCGCTGGCCGAATACTTCAAGGCCCTGACCGCCGAGGTGGTGGAGAACGTGGACCAGTTCATGCCGCGCGACTCCTCCCTGGCCGGGCTTCTGCCCGAAGGCGCGCCCGGCGGCGAGGACTTCTTCACCCGCTTCGAGGTCAACCTTTTCGTGGACAACGGCAAGACCAAGGGCGCGCCCGTGGTCGTCGAGGACCACCCCACGGCCTTCAACCTGCTCGGCTCCATCGAGCGCGAGGCCGAACTCGGCGCCCTCTACACCGATTTCACCCTGATCAAGGCGGGCTCCCTGCACCGCGCCAACGGCGGGTTCCTCATTCTCAACATCGAGGACCTGCTCGGCAACCCCAACTCCTGGGAGGGGCTGCTGCGGGCCTTGCGCTCGGGCAAGTCGCGCATCGAGGACCCGGTGGACCCGGAGCAGGTGCGCGCCCGCACCATTCAGCCCGCGCCCGTGGACCTCAGCCTCAAGGTCGTACTCATCGGCACGGACGAGCACTACGAGATGCTCCTCTACAACGACGACCGCTTCGCCAAGTTCTTCAAGCTCAAGGCGCACCTCCAGGGCGCAGCCACGCGCAACGCCTCCAGCGTCCGCAACTACCTGCACATGCTCGGCCGCATCGCCCGCGAATGCGGCCTGCTCCCCTTCACCCGCGACGCCCTGGCCGGGCTCGTGGATTTCGCCTCCCGCCTGGTGGAGGACCAGAAACGTCTCTCCCTTTACACCCCGCTGGTGCGCGAACGGATGGTCGAGGCGTCGGCCGTGGCCAGCGCCTCGGGCAAGGCCGAGGTCGGGCTGGCCGAACTGGCCGAGGCGGTCCGGGCCAAGGACTACCGGGCCAACCTCTACGAAGAGGAGTTCATGACCGACTACGACCGGCAGGTGATCAAGGTCGCCACCCACGGCACATCCGCCGGCCGGGCCAACGGTCTGTCCGTGACCATGTTCGGCGACTACGAGTTCGGCCTGCCCCACCAGATATCCTGCACCGTGGGCGTGGGCCACGGCGGCATCATCGACCTGGAACGCGAAGCCCAGCTCGGCGGCCCCATCCACACCAAGGGCATGATGATCATCAAGTCCTACCTGGTGCGCCTCTTCGCCCAGGACAAGCCGATCATGCTCACCGGCTCGCTCTGCTTCGAGCAGTCCTACGCGGGCATCGAGGGCGACTCCGCCTCGGGCGCGGAGCTGGCCTCCCTGCTCTCCGCCCTGTCCGGCGTGCCCATCAACCTGTCCTACGCCTTCACCGGCGCGGTTTCCCAGTCCGGCGCGGTCATGGCCGTGGGCGGCGTCAACCGCAAGATCGAAGGGTTCTTCGAGGTCTGCCGCCGCCGCAGGCTGACCGGCAGGCAGGGCGTCATCCTGCCCGCCGACAACGTGGTCAACCTCATGCTCAAGGACGAGATCGTCCAGGCCGTGGCCGACGGCAAATTCCGCATCTTCCCGGTCAAGACCATCGAGGAGGCCATGTTCATCCTCACCGGCATGCGCTGCGGCAAACGGGGCAAAAACGGCAAGTTCCCCACCGACTCCCTCTACCACCGCGTCGATGCCCGCCTGGCCGAACTCAGCCGCCTGGCCGTTCCCGGCGAAACCCCCGGCCGCTGCAAGCCGTAGACGCCCGGTGACGCCGCCCCACCTCCGCCTTGACCTGCGGCGCGATCAAGGCTAGGCAAACGCCCATGAACGAACTGCTCTGGATACTCTTCGCGCTGGCCGACCTGTGCATGGTCCTGGTCGTCTACCGGCTCTTCGGCAAGGTCGGCCTTTTCGGCCTGATGGTCTTCAACCTGCTGCTGTGCAACATCCAGGTGCTCAAGACCGTCGAACTTTTCGGCCTGACCACCACGCTCGGCAACGTGCTTTACGCCAGCGTCTTCCTGGCCACCGACCTGCTCAGCGAATTCTACGGCAGGCGCGAAGCCCGCAAGGGCGTGCTCCTCGGCTTCCTCTCCCTGCTGATGATGGTCGCCTACATGCAGATCGCCCTGCTCTTCCAGCCCGCCGCCGACGATTTCGCCCAGCCGCACCTCCAGGCGCTCTTCGGTTTCATGCCGCGCATCGCCCTGGCCTCCATGGCCGCCTACCTCGTCTCGCAGATGCACGACGTCTGGGCCTTCCACGCCATCCGCGCCCGCACCGGCTCCGGCAGGCTCTGGCTGCGCAACAACGCCTCGACCATGGTCAGCCAGTTCCTCGACTCCGCCATCTTCTGCGCCATCGCCTTCTGGGGCGTCTTCCCCATCAACGTCTTCTGGGAAATCCTCGCCTCCACCTACATCATCAAATTCGTCGTCGCCGCCCTTGATACCCCGTTCATCTACCTCGCCAAACGCCTCTTCCCGGCTGATCGGCACGAGGAAGACGGCGAAGCCGAACACGCGTAGGGGTGGAATGCCTCCGACGGCCCTCCCGGGGGTCGCCTTCGGCGGGACCAGGCCGCTGTCCTGGACCTGCTTAAGGCCGAGGGCCTTAAGAATAGTCACACCCTTCGTGTGTGGCTGCTCGGTCTTTCCTTTGGTTTTCAACGGCTTGCAGGCAGGCGCCCGCAAGCCGTCTTGTCGTTGTGTGTAAACCGCATGTGTGAAATTGTCAGGCGACCTTGTCATCATCCTTGCGGCTTTCCCGTTCGTAGATGTCGATGGCGTCGCGGGCTTCGGCGTCGAGCCGGGGCCATTCGTCCCCAGCCGTTGCCTGGGCTGCCGCGTGGAATGCCTGCACGCTCTCGTGCCGATTCGGCGGTTCGAAGCCCGTGTGGTCCACATGCATCTGTCTGAACCTTTCGTGGCGGATACCATGCAGGGTTCCTCCGGCATCCTTGCCCGCAAGGCCGTATAATCCAGCCGGTGCAGCCATTCGTCGCCCATATGCTCGGGCATGAGATTGTTGGCGCCCTTCCGGTCGGAAGGCGTCACGTATTCCTCGGCCCGCTCAAGCGCTGCTTCCTGCTGCGGGGACAGGGCGTGCAAGGTCCTGGGCCTGCCGCCCTTGGTTCCGTACTGAACGAGAAGGCTGTGGCTTTCCCGGTCCCAGTCGTTGGGCAAGTCCGGCTTGGCGGATTCTTCTCGTCGCAGCCCGAGTTCATACATCAGCTCGATCTGGACCGCCGCCCGGTCGGCATGCCGGAACGACGCGTCGTTCCGCATGCTGGCCAGGGATTCTTGAAAGGCTTCCGGGGCGACCGCGCGGGACGTCGCATTGGCGATGGACCCACGCCTGACCCCGAAGGCCGCGTTGCCTTTGCTCATGTGGTCGTTCCCGTAGGCGCGGCAGATATGGCGTGCGACGCCGAAGACTTCGGCAATCCTGCCGTCGCCCACGCCGTCCGCGCGCATGGCGTCCGCCGCGCGCTGGGAATGCTTGTTGGTCACATTGGTCCACTTCTGGATTCCCATATTCGCCTGGCGCAAGACCTCGACGAAATGGCGGGCCGTCTGGCGGATTCGGTGCTGTTTCGATTTTGGTCCGGACAGGGTTGCCCGGTTCACCGCATACGTGAGGCTGTCGGATTTACCCATTGGAATTCTCCTTCCGTTAAAGGTTCGGGGCAGCGCCCCGGGGCCAAGCCGGTCGGACTTTTCCCGTTATCCGGGAAAGACCTGCCTGTGGCGGTAAACCCGCCACGCATCACCTGCTAAGGGAAGAATGAATGCCCGTTTCCCATTGGAAGAAGATTCCGGAAATCCAGTCAATAAGGGGTGCTGCCCCACAAGCGCGAGTCTTGCGGATTGGTTGGCAGCCGTAGGGGAAGTGCGGCAATGACAAGCGTGGATACTTGCCATTCCACCATCGGCGGGTGCTGCGTTACAGCCTGCGTGTTTGGATTTGGAAATGGCCGTTTGTTTGGAAAACGACGCGCGGATCGTTGAAGCACAAGGCTTCTTCATGCGTCATCAGTTCGGACTTCGTCACGAACTTATGACGTGCGTCAATGTGTTTCACCTCCTTACTGGTAACGGAATTATCCGATGGATATGCCCAACCAGATGACGCCGCAAAATCTTCGCGCAAGGTTCGGAGGGGTGATTTTTTCCGCGAGCGTGACACAAGGCCAAGCTCTTCGGGCGGACGTTTCGCGGTCCGGCCTTGCTTCAGCCGTTGGCGAGTCTTCGAGCCTTACGGATGAAGACAGCAGCGATGCCCCGACGGCTTTGCTTGCGTCGTGATTGCCGCAGGCGACGGCAAGAGGGATGGCGGGATCGACTCCGGCTCAAGGGATGGGGAGTCTGCCCGGCCGCCTGCCTGCATACTGTCCATCTTGAAAAACACGGTCCTTTTCAGTTCACCGAACGATCCTTACGTGCCGGGCGCAGGCTCATCGCGGCCGCGGGAAGGCTATCTCCGCTCGGCCAGGGCGTACTTGCGCAAATCCTTCATGCCCTGCAGCTCCAGCTTGGCGATCATGCGGGTGTAGTATGATTCCACCGTCCGGACGCTGATGTTGAGCGATTCGGCGATTTCATAATTCGCCTCACCCTTGGCGAGCAGGTCGAGGATCTGCTGCTCCCGCTCGCTGAGCGCCTGGATTTCAAGCGACGCGGATTCGACATTGGCGGCGACCAGCGGGCTGACATACCGCTTGCCCGCCGCGATGTGCCGGATGGCCTCCTGCAGTATCGGCAACGGCTCACGCTTGGCGACGTAGGCCATCGCCCCCACCTGGAACGCCCGCCGCAGAGTGGTCGCATCCTCATGCATGGAGTAGACGAGAACCTGAATGTCCCGCTCGACGAGCGGGGAGATGAGGTCGAGTCCGCTCTCGCCGCTCAGGCTCAGGTCCACCACGACCAGGTCCGGCTCGCAGGCGTCCAATGTCCGCATGGCCGATTCCAGATCGATTGCCGTGCCGCAGATTCCATGCCCGCGCTCGATGAAAATGGTCCTCAGCGCGCTGAGAATGGAGGGGTGGTCGTCCACCAGAAAAATTCGCATGCCTTGGGCCTGAGCCGGGGTCATCGTTGTATCTCTCTGTGTTGCTTCCGTATTTCCGTGTCGCAGGGAGCCGTGCGCAGAGGCAATGCCCCGTCCCCTTGACGGCCGGGCTTACCGGCCGTTTCGCATTTCGCGATCCGTTGCGGATTCTCCGAAAAGACATAACCGGCACAAAGCATTCGCTCCATGCCCAAAGGGTTTCGTCTGGGTGACGAAGTGACAATCCGGGTAACCGCCAAACGATCCGTTAGCACTGAAGTCCATTGGGTGCAAGGCGAGAATCATCTGAAATTAATCGATAAACCTGATTCACGTAAAAGGAAGCGATGTGGGGGATTTCCCGTACAGACCGGATGTCCGGGGTGGGTTAGATTGAAATGAATCTGTGAATGCTGGCTCGCCCCGGCTGAGCCCTTTACGACGACACACGTTTTCGAACTCTGCAGGTGCCGATACATGTTCAAGGTCTTGTCATTTCTTTTCAGGCTGCCGCCTCGCGCGGCATTCACCGCGACCCTGCTGGCCGGGGTCCTGCTCCTGCCCGCCGTGGCGGCCCGCGCCGCCACCCCGGCCGAGATCGACGCGGCCAACCGCGAGGCGCAGCGCATCCAGAACGAGCAGCAGGAGCGCATGGAGCAGCAGCGGCTGCTGGACTCGAATCGCGGCACGGAGACGGCGCCCCAGCCGCTGCCGGAAGTGCCCAAGCCGAGCCTGCAGAAAACCGGCGTCTGCCGGGAAATCCGGGAAATCGTGCTCACCGGGGTCACGCTGCTGCCGGAAAATGTCCGGAAAAGCCTGACCGCCCCCTATCTGAACAAATGCCTCTACGTCGAAGACATCGAGAAACTGCTCGGCGAGATCCTCAAGGCGTACATCGACCGGGGATACATCGCCGTGCGCCCCTATGTGCAGGCGCAGGATCTGAACTCGGGACGGCTCGAAATCCTCATCGTCGAGGGCAAGGTCGAGCGGCTCATCCTCAAGGACGGCGACAAGCACAGCGTGAACCTGGCCACGGCGTTCCCCTTTGTCAAAGGCAAGACGCTCAATCTGCGCAACATCGAGCAGGGGCTGGACCAGGTCAACCGGCTGCAGTCCAACCACGCCACCATGGAAGTGAGCCCCGGGGAAGAGGCGGGAGCCAGCATCGTCACCATCACCAACACGCCGACCATTCCCCTCTCCGTTTCCGGCACCTTCGACAACCTGGGCGGCCTTTCCACCGGCCGCCATCAGGGAGGCATCACCGCCAGCCTGGACCACCCACTCGCGCTCAACGACTACCTGAGCTACACCAAGAAGAAGACGCTCTTCGAGGACGGCGAATTTCACGATTCCGATGCCGACAGCCTCTATTATTCACTGCCGTTCGGCTATTACGGGGTCCAGCTCTTCTACGGCAGCTCCAGCTACCGCGCGCCCGTAAAGACCAGCTCCCGGACCCTGGTGGCGCGCGGCACCAACGAGACCTTTCGCGGCGAGCTGGACTGGGTCGCCTACCGCGACCAGAACCAGAAGCTGTCCACGCTCATCGCCCTCAACACCAAGAATTCCAAGAACTACCTCGACGACGAATACCTCACCGTGTCCAGCCGCAAGCTGACCATCCTGGATGTGGACGCCAACTGGTTCTCCCGCTTTCCCGGATTCATCGTCAACGCCGGGCTGGGCTGGAGCAAGGGGCTCACGGATTTCGGCGCGCTGAAGGACCCGGACGGCGCGACCACCTCCGCCCCGCAGGCGCAGGGCGCCAAGTTCCGGTATTCCGGCGGCGTCACCGTGCCCTTCGATGTCCTGGACCAGGGCATGACCTTCAGCAGCCAGATTTCCGGGCAGTACGCGCTGGTGCCGCTCTACGGGTCGGAGCAGCTGACCCTCGGCAGCTTCTACACCGTGCGCGGATTCAACCGGAACAGCTTGTCGGGCGACCGCGCCTTCTATGTCCGCAACGAAATCTCCACACCCCTGCCGGTCATTCCCTACACCGACATCACGCCGAGGCCGTTCATCGGTTTCGACTACGGCCGGATCGAGCAGTTCAAGACCGCCAATGACGCCGAACTCTCCGGCGCGGCGCTCGGCGTCCGCTTTGCCGGAAAATACGTAACGGGCGAGTTGTCCGCCGCAAAATCCATAGCCGTGCCCACCGCCATCGAGCGGGAGCCGGTGCAATTTTCCGCGACCTTGACCGTCAGCTTTTAAGGAGCCCCCCCATGACCACAGCGAAAAGCCACACCGCGATGCAAAGAATCATGACCCGAAAGATGCGCCGGAAGGGCATGGCTCTCGGGTTCAGGGCATTGGTCTGGTTGCTGTGCTTCCAGCTCCTGTGTCCGCCCCAGCTGGTCCTGGCTGCGGACCCGGTTCCCTCCGGGGCCACCAATACCACCATCTCCACGGCCGGAAACGGCGTGCCCGTGGTCAACATCGCCACCCCCAACACCTCCGGCCTGTCGCACAACGCCTATACCAGCTACGACGTCGACACGCACGGCCTGGTGCTGAACAACGGCGACATGAGCGAGGCCTTCCGCCAGTCCCAGCTGGCTGGGCAGATCGCCGGAAACCCGAACCTGGGCACGGGCAACCAGGCGAGCATCATCCTCAACGAGGTCACGGGCACCAGCCGCAGCAGCCTCGAAGGCTTCACCGAGGTCCTGGGCGGCAAGGCCGACGTGGTCATCGCCAACCCCAACGGCATCACCAGCAGCGGCGGCGGGTTCATCAACACGGACCGCGTCAGCCTGGTTACGGGCAGGTCCACGATCACCGACGGCGCACTCAACTATTTCACGGTGTCCGGGGGCGACATCCTCGTCACCGGCACCGGCATCAACGCCAGCGCCCAGCAGATGCTCGACCTCGTCTCGCGCAAGGTCGTCATCGACGGGCAGGTCAACGCGAAGAATTTGAACGTGACGGCGGGCGCCTTCCGGTGGAACCGCGACACGGGACCGATCTCCACCGTCTTATCCGATTACACCCCCGCGTGGGCCATCGACTCCACCGCGCTGGGCGGCATGTACGCCGGGAGCATCAGGCTGACGGGATACGGGGCGGGCATCGGCGTGCGCGTGAAGGGCGAGGCCGCAGCCACGGCCTCCGACTTCACCATCTCGACCAGCGGCAAGATCGAAATCGGCGGCAAGGTATCGGCCAAGCAGGACCTGTCCTTGACCACGTCCAGCGCCCTGACCAACGCCATCGCCATCGCCGACGCCAACCTCTCCGCCGAACGCAACCTCGGCATCAACGCCGCCAACGGCGGCGCGGTGCTCACCGGCGGCAGCCTCATGGCCGGCGGCGAGCTCGCCTACAATCTCGGCGACCTGACGGACACGGCTTCGGCCACGGCAGACATCACCGACGCGAACAAGCGGTACGGCAACACGGTCAACCTCACCGGTCCCAATCCGGGATGGCTCGACCCCGGGACCTGGGCGTGGAATATCGACGGCGTCTACTACGGCGCGGGCTCCGCCTTGAACATGAACGTATACAGCCTGAACGCCGCCGCGACTTCCCAGGCCACGTTCTACTCCGGCGGGACCCTGTCGATCACGTCCACCCACGGCGAGCTCCTGTTCGGCAGCTCCGCGCTCAAATCCGTGGGCGACATGCTCGTGCAGAGCGAATACGGCAACGTCCGTTTCGACGACGGGGCCGGGCAAGGCGTGCAGAGCACCAACGGAAACATCACCCTCGTCTCCACCGGTTTCGACGGCTACCTGGTCAACAATGGGATCATCACGGCGGACAACGGCAATGTGATCCTGCGCGCCTCCGACACCCTGAACAACAGCGGGTCCATCCATGCCGGGGGCCTGCTGGACGTCCGGGGATGGTACGCGATCACCGACGCCAGCACGTCCATGACCATCAACAACACGGGTTCGATGCTGGCCGGATCGGTGGCGATGCAGGACATCTACTCGCTTAACGTCAACGGCGGCGGCAAGCTGGAAAGCACCGGCGACATGGATGTGCAGGCCCATTCCGTGACCATCGGCGGCACGGATGACACGACTTCGCGCATCCTGGCCGCCACTTCGGGAACCGGTGCCGGGACATTCACTCTTGCCAACTCGCTCCGGAATTACGGCGTGTTGCATTCCGGCCATGACCTGACCGTGGACGTGTCGAGCCTGCATATAAAGAACGCGGCCACCGGGGGTATCTCCGCCGCGCACGACATGTTCCTGAATGCCCCGGCCAACGTGGAGAACGAAGGCGCGATCTACGCCGGGAACAACTTGAGCTCGACCACGAATTCCTTCTACAACGTCGGCAAGGACAGCAGCACCATCGGCACCGTCGGCGCAGGCAACGACATAACCGTCACCTCCGGCGGCTCCTTCATCAACACCGGCCATATCGACGCGCAGCACGACATAACCATAACCGCGCCGCAGTTCATCAACAAGGTTGCCGTGGGCACCCGGACGTGGGGTTCCACCACCGACCCGGTGGAGACGTACACCGGCGGCAATGTCTATCATTGCGGCACGTTGGGCCTCTCCACGTGCATCGATTCCTACTTCACGCTCACCTGGACCCAGGATCAGACGTTCGAGGGCGGCGTGCCCAGCTATTCGCCCCACATCACCGGCGGCAGCGACGGGACGGTGACCGTCAGGGGCTTCGACACCGGGGTCAACCTGGGCGGCACCATCTCGGGCAACGCGGTCAACCTGATCGGCAACACGGGCGCGACGTTCGACAACAGCGATCTGATGGTCGCCACGAAGACATTCTCCCAGTCGAAGACACAAACGCTCAAAGGAGACGACGATTTCACGTATTCATATGGAACAATCACCAGCGCCGACGGCCCCGCCAAGTCCGCAAAGCGGTCCTACATCCGCGGCAAGACGATCACGGCGACGGGGCTGGCGCTGACCAACACCAGCTCCGTGCTCTCCGTCGCCAGCCCGGATTCCCTGACCGCGACCGGGACGTCCTTCGCGGGCCTGACGCTGAACCTGCCGGGCAACCCCAACGGCAGGTACGTCACGGCCAAGGATTCCAGCGCGGGCTACCTGGTGGAGACCAACCCGCTGTATGCCGACATCGACAGCTTCCTGGGCAGCGACTACCTGCTGCAGAAATACAACTTCGACTCCGACGAGGTGATCAAACGATTGGGTGACGCCGGGTACGAGACGTACCTCGTCGGCCAGCAACTGGCCACCAAGACCGGGACCACGCTCCTCCCGTCGTATTCCAGCGAGAAGGAGCAGATGCAGAGCCTCATGGACAGCGCCGCCAGCCAGGCCCAGCTGCTCGGCCTCGAGATCGGCACCGAACTGAGCGAACACCAGCAGGCCCTGCTCAAGGAGGACATGCTCTGGATGGTCGAGACCGTCGTGGACGGCCAGACCGTGCTTGCGCCGGTGGTCTATCTGGCGGCTTCGACCAAAAAGGCTTTCGTCTCGGGCGAGGGAGCCTCCATCTCGGGCAAGAACGTCAACCTCGCCGTGACCTCGCTGACCAACACGGGCGGCACCATTTCCGGCTCCGACACACTCAACGTCACCGCCACGGGCAACATCGTCAACAACAGCGGCACCCTCTCCGGCGGCGACGTGGCCCTGACCTCCACCGGCGGCAGCATCGTCAACCGGACAACGGCCGTGACCAGCGGGGACGAGACGGCCACCTCGACGCTCGTGGGCAGCACTGCGGGCATCGTCGCCAAGGGCGACCTGCAGCTCGACGCGGCGAAGAACATCACGAACCTGGGGGCCGACATCGCCGCCGGGGGCGACGCCAGCCTGACCGCAGGCAAGAACGTGGTCCTGGACACCGTCGAGAACAAGACCATCGCGGAGACGCACTTCAACGGCTCCGACACCATCACCAGCACCACGAAGCAGATCGGCTCCACCCTCTCCAGCGGCGGCAACCTGAAGGTTTCGGCCGGGAAGGACATTACGGTGGCGGGGTCCGACGTCAGCGCCGGTGACAGCGCGGATCTGAACGCCGGGAGGGACGTCAACATCCTGGCCCGCGAGGACAGCACCGAGGCGGTTTCGACCACCACCAAGTCGGGCGTCGGCGTGGGCGGTGGCCTGTGGGGCAAGGAGACGACCACTACCGACCACCTGCAGACCACGGCCTCCGGTTCGACCCTCTCTGCGGGCAACGACGTGAACCTGTCCGCAGGCAGGACGGCCACGCTCGAAGGAGCCACGGTGGACGCCAAGGGCAGCGTCGCGATCGCCGCCAAGGATGTGAACGTCCTGGAGGCCCGCGATACGGATAGCCTGACGACGCATACGGAAACGACAAGCTTCCTCTCGGTTTCCGGTGGAGACGGCGACAAGAAGTCCTCCTCTTCCGACTCCTCGGCCGAATCGGGCAAGGCCGAAGCGAGCGCGGAGGCTTCGGCCACCAACGATGCGGGCGGGGTCGATTTCAAGAAGACCACGGTCACGGATTCCACGGATGACTCGACCACGGCCGTGGCGTCCCGGATCAAGGCCGGGCAGAACCTGACCATTACCGGCAAGCAGGATGTCGTGCTGCGGGGCGCCGAGGTCGCCGCCGGGGGCGACGCCAGTCTTTCCGGCAGGAATGTGGATATCCTGGCCGCGCAGGACACCCACGAGACCTCCAGCACGACCACCACGACCAGGGTCGGCCTTTACGCGAGCACGACCAATTCGGTCAACGCGGATGCCACGGCCGGGGCCAGTGCGAACGTCGGCACCGGCAGCGCCACGACCGGCGCAGGCGCCACGGCGGTTGCGGGTGCGAAGTCCGAAACGAGCATCGATTTCGTCCGGACCATGACGACCGAGGAGACCTCGACCGACATCACCAACCAGGGCACGACGCTCGCCAGCGGCGGCAACCTGACCATCAATTCCAAGAAGAATCTCGTGGTGCAGGGCTCGGACCTGAGCGGCGAGACCGGCGTGGACCTGACGGCCAAGGACATGTCGTTCCTGGCCGCAGAGGATAGCCACGAGAGCACCTCCACCACGAGCAAGACCAGCGCCGGGCTGTACATCGACGGCAAGGCGAGCGCCAAGGCGCAGGCCGCCGCCTCGGCCAACGCGGGGCTCGGCGTCAACGCGGGCGGGAGCGCCTCGATCAGCGGCAAGGCCGAGTTGTCCGTCGGGGTGCAGAGAAAGAGTTCCTCGACCACCGACGCCGAAGGGAGCACCACGGCGCGGGTTTCTTCCATCACCTCCGGCTCGGGGTCCATTTCCCGCACTGCGGAGAACGGCATCACCGATGTCGGCGCCGCCATCGAGGCGGGCGGCGATTTCACCCAGACCGCCAAGACCTACGACAGCCGGGCCGCCGCCAACACCAGCTACAAGACGAGCTCCAGCACGTCCGATGTCGCCAAGACGGGCGTGTACGCCAAGGCCGAGGCGGGCGTAACGGCCAGCGCCGGAGTCAGCGCGGGCCTGGGCCTGGACGGCCGACCCAAGGCGGAGGCGGGCGCCGGGGTGCAGGGATCGGCCAGCGTCGGCGCGGGGATCAAGGCCAGCTACAGCACGGACAGCAGCGAGAGCGCGTCCACGTCCAGCCAGGCCGTCGTCTCGACCATCAAGACCGGCGGCAAGATCAAGAGCACGACCTCCGGGGCGACCACCCTGGAAGGCACGCAGCTCAGCGGCGGCCAGGGGGTGGCGCTCGAAGCGGCTTCCCTGGACTTCAAGGCGGCCGAGAATACCGAGACCTCGTCCTCGTCCACCAGCAACATCAATGGCGCGGTCAGCGCCGGAGTGTCGCGCGGCACGGGCAAGGGCTTCGAGGCCAGCGTCTCCGGCGGCACGAGCAAGACCGAAACCTCGGCGAGCTCTTCCACCGCCGTTGCGGGCGGCATCAGCTCCGGCGGCGACATCAGCATCAAGACAAAGGGCGACACCCGGCTGGAAGGCGCCAACCTCGCCGCCACCGGCGACACCGGCATCGAGGCCGGAGGCAATATCACCCTCGACGCCGCCCGGGACACATCGAGCTCCAGCGAAACCTCGTATGACGCCAGCGCCAGTCTTGCCGTCGGCGACTCCGCAGGCGGCGGAGGATCGAGCAAGTCGAGCGTGGATGCCAAGGCTGCGGGTGGATACAGCAAGGAAGCCGCCTCTTCCAGCACCGCCAAGGCGGGCAGCATCGCATCCGGCGGCGCGCTGACTCTGACCTCCGGCAAGACCGTGACCCTGGAAGGCGCCAACATGGCCTCCGGCGGCGACGCGACCATCAGCGGCGCGGACGGCGTGAAATTCACTGCGGCCCGCAGCACCTCCGAGAGCTCGTCCACAGGCGTTCGGGCGGGAGTGACCGTCGGCGCGTCCAAGAAGTCCGACGCCCAAGGCGCCTCCGACAGCAAATCCGCCACGGTGACCGCCGAGGTGGGCTACAGCAAAGCCAAGGAATCGATCGCCGAGGCCGGCAGCCTCACGTCCGGCGGCAACCTCGCCATCAACAGCGGCAAGGACGTCACACTCGAAGGCACGGCGCTGGGTGCAGCCAACAAGGCCAGCATCGATGCCGGAGGCGAGGTCAACTTCAAAGCCGCCGAAAGCACTTCGGAATCCACGGCCGTGGGCGTCGCGCTGTCCGGTTCCGCCTCGAAGACGAACAAGACCCCGAGCACGGCGGCGCAGCCGCCTGCAGCCAGGACCGGAACCGGCGGCACGCAGGGGTCCGACGGCAGCGCGCAGAGCAACAAGGACCTGGCGACCTGGCAGAAGAATCACGGCACTGTGATGGATGAGCTGAAGGCCAAGCAGGCTTCGAACGCGGGTACGGCGAATCAGCAGACGCAGACGGGCGCCCCGGCGGACTCGGCAGCGACTCCGAACGTTCCGACCACTGAAACCAAGGAATCCGCTGCGGTCGGCATCCAGTTCAGGACCAAGGACCAGACGGTCCAGCAGGCCGGCAGCGTCTCGGCCGGAGCGGGCGGAATCGCCATCAAGGCGGGCGGCGGCGACGTGAACCTGGTGGGGACCAACCTGTCCACTTCGGGCGACGCGGCCGTCACGGCCAAGGACGCCGTCAACATCACCGCCACCAGGAATACGGAGTCCGGCTTCGGCGTGACCATCGCTGCTTCCGCAGACAAGAAGACCGAAAAGCCGACGGCCGCCAAGCCCGCCGGAACGACTGGCGCGGCAGGAACGACCACCACCCCGACCAAGGCGGCGTCCTCGGGCGCAGCCTCGGGCCAGCAGGCCGGAACAACGGCAAAGACCGGCACAAAGGGCGCGACGACCACGACCGCAAAGACGGGTTCGCCCTCGGGCGCAGCGTCGGGCCGGCAGGCCGGAACAACGGCAAAGACCGGCACGGCGCCGAAGGCCGGGACGACGGGTACAACCACCACGGCCACCAAGGCTGCATCGACCCCGGGCGCCACGGGAACGTCAGCCAAGACGACCGGGACGGCCTCGTCCTCGGGCGCCGCTTCCGGTCGTCAGGCGGGGGCAACCGCGAAGACCGGCACCACGGGCGCGACGACCACGACCGCAAAGACGGGTTCGTCCTCGGGCACCTCGGGCCGGCAGGCCGGAACAACGGCAAAGACCGGCACGGCGCCGAAGGCCGGGACGACGGGTACAACCACCACGGCCACCAAGGCTGCATCGACCCCGGGCGCCACGGGAACGTCAGCCAAGACGACCGGGACGGCCTCGTCCTCGGGCGCCGCTTCCGGTCGTCAGGCGGGGGCAACCGCGAAGACCGGCACCACGGGCGCGACGACCACGACCGCAAAGACGGGTTCGTCCTCGGGCGCAGCGTCGGGCCAGCAGGCCGGTACGGCGTCGAAGGCCGGAACTGCGGCCCAGATGATCAGCTCCGGCCTTTCGATCGGCACGACCGGCACGCCCGGAACGTCCGGGACGACCGGCACCAAACCTGCAACCTCGGGCGAATGGGAGGCGGAGGCCGGAACCTCCGCGACAACCGTCAAGGATGCCGACAACACTTCGAGCGCCTTCATTGGCATCGGCGGTGGCAAGAGCGTCCAGAACCAGGGCGCGGAGATCAGCGCCGACGGGGCCGTGAGCATCACTTCCGGCGGGAAGACGACGCTGGTCAACACCGACATTGAGGCCGGAGCCGGGGAGAGTATCGACGCCGCAGGCGGTATCGAACGCAAGACCGTGAAGGACTCGTCGCTCCTGAACGCCGACACCAACTCCGGTGCGGCGGCAGTGAATGAAGGCGTCAGCTCGGTTCCCGTGTACGATCAGTCCAACGGCGGCGCGGCCCCGGGAATGGCCCCGGCCACCGGCGTGGTCCCGCCGATCTCCATGAAGAACGTTCAGAATGGCGGCACACCCCCTCCCACTACCCCTTAAATCCCGGCGCGGGGATCGACGAAGCTTCGGCTGTCGGTCCCCGCGTAGGGGTTGATGGCATCCGGGCTTCCGCAGCGTCCCGGTATCGCCCCGGATGTCAGGATTCGGCGTCTAACGTGGCGGCCACGGCGCAGGGCGCGGTACAGGTGACGACCGTGCCCCGGTCCGGGCCGTCCGTGATCCGCAGGTCCGCATCAATGATGTCCGCCCTGTGGGCCATGATGCTGAGCCCCAGCCCACCCTTGGTGAGTCTCTGCCGTGCGGCCGCTTCGCGGCCGATGCCGTCGTCGCGGACGGTGAGGGTGACGTCGCCCCGGGCGGAGCAGCGCAACGTGATGCGGATGGTCTCCGCGCAGGCGTGCCTGACCGCGTTGGACAGCGCCTCCTGAGCGATGCGGTAGAGGGGGGTGGCATTGGGGTTGGTGCACTGGGCGCAGGGACAGTCCTTTTCAAAGGTCACGGTGATGCCGGTGTCCCTGACGATCGAGCGCGCCAGTTTTTCCAGGGCAAACCCCGGTGTTGCGGGGATGTGCTCCACAGGCCACAGCCCGTGCGAGGTGCGGTAGGCGTTGTTGGTGGAAGCTTCGAGCATCGCCGTCAGGTCGGCCATGGCCTGGCCTTCCCTGGTGCCCGCCAGCTGATCGGTCAGGATGGCCGCGTGCAGCCGCGCGCCGATGAGTTGCTGGCACAGGCCGTCGTGCAGTTCGGAACTGAAGCGGCGGCGCTCCTCTTCGCTGATGCTGACGATTTGACACTCCAGCCGGTTCCGCTCTTCAATCTCCTCCAGCAGGGAGGCATTCTTGCGTTCCAGTTCCGCCGAGAGCCGCCCCTCGGCCACCATGGCATGGGTAAACCGTTTGACCAGGGACAAGGACTGGGTGGCCACCAGAAAAAACATGCCCGGCTCGAGGAGATACGGACTGTTGATGATTTTTGCGTGGCTCAGGAAGTCGTTCAGGCTGGTGAGGAGGAAGACCAGGGAACCCACGAGCAGGACTCCCGCGCCGTTGTGCTTCCGCCACACGCAGACCATGAGCCGCTGGACGTAGTATATGCCATACCCGGCACTGACCAGCATGGTCAGCGCAATGTATTGGGAGATGCGGTAGTCCGAGGCAAAGGGGAGCAGGACGACGAAGATGCCCAGGCGAATGTCTACGACGTACCGGACCACGGTGTGGAATTCATCCGGGTAGAGGGATTTGAAGAACCGATAGAGAAAGGGCCCCAAAGCCAGGTAGCAGAACAGCGGGAAGTAGAGCGCGATGGAAGGTGGCAGCGGCGGAAGGAAGAGGTTCACGACCCACAGTGAAGTATTGGAAGTGGTGCAGTAGCCGAGCATGAACAGGCAGTATATTCCGAAGTGAAGGGCCGACGGCAGGTTCCGATTCTCGTGGAACAGGTACAGGTGGTACACAGCCACGATCAGCAGGCAGCCGGCAAAAAGAAGGGATATGGCCCGCAGCCGATCGACAGTGGTTTTCAGCAGGCCGGGAGGCGCGATCTCGATGCTTTCCAGCACGCCGCCTTCGCGGAAATGGTGGTTGGAGACCTGGAGCACCAGTTCCATGGCATCGCCTGTCGGCTCGACTTCGGCCAGCACCAGCGAGGTGCGCGGGACCTCGGTTTCCGCGTTCAAGCCGATGGTCCCGCTCTGCGCCACCAGTTTCCCGTCAGCCCAGAGCTTGTAGGCCATGCTGATGTCGAAGAGGCGCAACTCGACCCGCCGGGCGCCTGGCCAGAGCATGAGCCGCAGGCGGAAGGTGGCCTGCCCGGCGCCACGCAGCTTTTCCCCGTCGAGAGGATACCCCTTCCATGTACCGGGAAAGGTGAGATGACGGGGCGTTTCAGGGGCCTCGCCCCCCGGGGCAAAGTCATCCGGGGTCAGGAGCCGGTCCCAATGGAATTCCCACTGGCCGTCGAGGGGAGCCGGGCCGTTTGCGGTCGGATCATAGCTCCGAAGGTCGAGCATTCCGTTCTTGGCCTGCGGGGTGGGATGTGAAGGGAACAGATGCCAAGCCAGAACGAGCAGCCCGGTCATCGCCAGGAAGACGATCGTCGGAAGAATCCCTGCGCGCAAATTCAGTTGCAAACTGTTCATTCACTTTACCTTGTTGTGGGAGCTGCCCATCTTGGTTTGGTAATGGTTTCACGATGCTACAAAGTGCACCGAAACTTATCAATACGTATGTTGAAATGGCCGCTCGAGTCTGGAAACACGGAAGCATCAAAAAACGCCGCCATTCGCTGTCAAAGCGCGTTGGTTGACGAAGAACCGAGGCCGCCTTGCGAGGAGCGAATCAGGCTGTTGTTTGTATTGACTCGAAAGGTTAAAGAAAACATAGTGTATCTGCTTGAAAGAATGTGTAAAACCATTTCCGAGATCTCCGAAAATCATCAGGGATCACCATAAATCACCCAAAAGCAACCCCCTGCCACGTTTGGAAAACAAGGCAGGGGGCGACTTTTCAGAAACGTGGTGGGCACTTTTAGATAGTGTGGTCACGAGATTGTCTAAACTATTTCTTTGTGCCATACTCAGT
>JAZHDH010000087.1:0-5288 GCA_036584335.1 Pseudodesulfovibrio sp.
ATCACCGACATCAGAACGTGTTAAGTTTGAAAGTACAATCTGCGGCAGCAAAAAAGAAATTCCCCGGAAGGGAAGCAATTCCGGCAAAACGACAGGCTCCCAGGCCAGCACCAACCTTTCCCGTCAAAAAAAGGGCCGCCCAACCGGGCGGCCCTTCCCTATCTCAAACATTTCCGTCCTCTAGCCGACGACGATATTCACCAGCTTGTTCGGAATGACGATCACCTTGCGCACGGTTTTCCCCTCGATGAAGCGGGCCACGTTCTCCTGCTCCATGGCCATGGCCTGGACCTCGGCCTGGGGCGCGTCGTTGGGCGCGTCGAACTTGCCGCGCACTTTGCCGTTGACCTGCACGACCAGGGTGACCTGATCCTTGACCAGGGCCGCCTCGTCATACTTCGGCCAGGGCTGGACCGCCAGGGGCTCGCCGTGCCCCATGGCCTGCCACAACTCCTCGCAGACGTGCGGGGCGACGGGCGAAAGCAGGGTCACGGCCGTGGCCACGGCGGAGAGCAGCGCGCCGGGCTCGTCCGAAAGCCGGTCCTTGAGACCATACATCTCGTTGACCAGCTCCATGACGGCGGCGATGGCCGTGTTGAACTGGAACTCGTTCTCGATGTCGCGGGTGACGCGGCGGATGGTGTCGTGCTCCTTGAAGCGCAGTTGCCGGGCCGCGTCGGACCTGGGCTCGGCAAAGGAACCGGGCCGCACGGGCGAAAGGGAGTCTTCCAGTTCCTCCACCAGCCGCCACAGGCGGGCGAGGAAGCGGAACGCGCCCTCGATGCCCTGGTCGGACCATTCCAGCTCCTTGACCGGCGGGGAGGCGAAGAGAATGAACAGCCGGGTGGCGTCCGCGCCGTACTGGGCGATCATGGCTGCGGGGTCGACGACGTTGCCCTTGGACTTGGACATCTTGCCGCCGTCCTTGAGCACCATGCCCTGGGTCAGCAGGTTGGCGAAGGGCTCGTCGCACTGGATGAACCCGGTGTCGCGCAGGGCCTTGGTGAAGAAGCGCGAGTAGAGCAGGTGCAGGATGGCGTGCTCGATGCCGCCGATGTACTGGTCCACGTTCATCCAGTAGCCGGTCTTGGCCGTGTCGAACGGGGCCTGGTCGTTGCGCGGGTCGCAGTAGCGCAGGTAGTACCAGGAGGACTCGAAAAAGGTGTCGAAGGTGTCGGTCTCGCGCCGGGCGGGCTGGCCGCACCTGGGGCAGGCGCAGTGAACGAACGACTCCATCTCCGGCAGGGGCGAGCGGCCGTCCTTGCGTACCTGGGCGTCCTCGGGCAGCAGCACGGGCAGCTCGGACTCGGGCACGGGCACCACGCCGCACGCCTTGCAGTAGACAACCGGGATGGGCGCGCCCCAGAACCGCTGGCGAGACACGTTCCAGTCGCGCAGCCGGTAATTGACGGCCATCTTGCCCAGGCCGGACTTGTCCAGGTGCTCGACGATGGCCTTCTTGGCCGGTTCGTTGTCCATACCGCTGAAATCACCGGAGTTCACCAGGATGCCGGGATCGGTGTAGGCCGCGTCCATGGTCGCGGGGTCCAGGATCGCGCCCTTGGCGTGCAGTTCGCGCGGGTTGATGACCGTCTTCAGCGGCAGGGAATACTTGCGGGCGAACTCGAAGTCGCGCTGGTCGTGTGCGGGCACGGCCATGACCGCGCCGGTGCCGTAGCCCATGAGCACGAAATTGGCCACATAGATGGGCATTTCGTCGCCGGTGACCGGGTTGACGCAGTACCGCCCGGTGAAAACACCCTCTTTTTCCAGATCGTCGGCCCCGCGTTTGATGCGGTCCATGTTCCTGATGCGATTGACGAATTCGTCGATCTCGGCCTTGTTGGGCGCGTCCTTGGTCAGCGCATCGACCATGGGATGCTCGGCGGCGACGGACATGAACGTGGCGCCGAACAGGGTGTCGGGCCGGGTGGTGAACACGGAGATGGTCCCCTTGCCGCCGTCCACCTCGCCCTTGACCTCGAAGGTCAGCTCCGCGCCGTAGGACCTGCCTATCCAGTTGCGCTGCATGGTCAGGACGCGCTCGGGCCAGCCGCCCTCCAGCTTGTCCAGGTCGGCCAGCAGCTCGTCGGCGTAGTCGGTGATGCGCAGGAACCACTGCTCCATGTCCTTCTGCTCCACCGGGGAGTCGCAACGCCAGCACAGCCCTTCCTCCACCTGCTCGTTGGCGAGCACGGTGTTGCAGCCGGGGCACCAGTTCTGCGGGGAATTCTTGCGATAGGCCAGGCCCTTTTCCAGAAATTTCAGAAAGAACCGCTGCTCCCACTTGTAGTACTCGGGACGGCAGGTGGCCAGCTCGCGCCGCCAGTCGTAGGAGTAGCCGAGCCGCCTGAGCTGGGCGCGCATGTCGGCGATGTTCTGGTAGGTCCAGGCGGCGGGATGGGTCTCGTTCTTGATGGCCGCGTTTTCGGCGGGCAGGCCGAAGGCGTCCCAACCCATGGGGTGCAGGACGTTGAAGCCCTGCATGGACTTGAACCGGGCGACCACGTCGCCGATGGAGTAGTTGCGCACGTGGCCCATGTGGATCTTGCCCGAGGGATAGGGGAACATCTCGAGCACGTAGTACTTGGGCCTGGCCGGATCGGCCTCCACCTCGAAACAGCGGGACTCGCTCCAGTTCCGCTGCCATTTTCCTTCGATCGCCTGCGGATCGTACTTGCCTAAGGCCATGGCTATATCCTTATGAAATGCTTGATGTTGACTACTTGTCCATGTGCTTGGCCGCGCCGTCGAGGATGCCGTTGACGAACGAGCGCGACTTGTTGTCGCCGAACGTCTTGGACAGCTCGATGGCCTCGTTGATGGCGGCCTTGACCGGGATGTCGGTGTGCTGCATCTCGTAGAGCGAAAGACGGAGGATGGTCCGCTCGACCACGGCGATGCGCTCGATCTTCCAATGCTGGGAGTGGGTCTCGATGGCCTTGTCCAGTTCCGCGAGGTTGGCGGTCACGCCGACGGCCAGCTCGTGGGCGAACTCGCGCGCGGCCTCGGATTCCTCTTCGAGGACCGCCGGGTTGCGGTCGAACTGGCGCTCGATGGACACGGGGCGCTTCGGATCGTCGAAGCACGCGCCGAAGAGCACCTGGAAGGCCAGCGTGCGGCCCACCCTGCGGATGCCGGGCCTGTTGCCCTTTTTATTGCCGGACATCTAGAGCTGTTCCAGCACGCGGATGGTCTCGAGCATGGCGGAAGCGGCTTCGACGCCCTTGTTGCCGCCCTTGCTCCCCGCCCGCTCGATGGCCTGGTCCAGGGTGTCGCAGGTCAGCAGGCCGAAGCCCATGGGCACGCCGGTCTCCATGGAGACCTGGGCCACGCCCTTGGCGCACTCGTTGCAGACGTAGTCAAAATGGGGCGTGGCGCCGCGAATGACCGCGCCCAGAACGACCACGCCGTCATAGTTGCCGCTGCGGGCAAGCTTGAGCGCGGCGACGGGCAGCTCGAAGGCGCCGGGTAGTCGGACCAGGGTCAGGTCGTCCTCGCTGCCGCCGTGGCGGACGAGGTAGTCGACGGCGCCCGAGATCAGGCGGTCGACGATGAAATCGTTGAAGCGGGCGGCGACGAGCGCCACTTTCAGCCCCTTGGCGTTCAACTGGCCTTCGATGGTCTTAACGGACATGGTCATATCTCCAGAATGTAATGAACTATACGGCGCTCATACGGCATGCGCGCGGCAAAAGTCAACTTGAGGGGGGTTAATCCACGTGGTCGACGTGGTCCACCTTGAGCAGGTGGTCCATCTTGTCGCGCTTGGTCTTGAGGTAGCGCTCGTTGAGCTGGCAGGCGCCGACCTCGATGGGCACGCGCTCCACCACTTTCAGGCCGTAGCCTTCGAGCCCGACCATCTTCTTGGGATTGTTGGTCATCAACCGCATCTTGGAAACCCCGAGCGCCACCAGGATCTGGGCGCCGGTGCCGTATTCGCGCATGTCCGGCGGGAACCCGAGCTTGACGTTGGCCTCCACGGTGTCGAACCCGAGGTCCTGGAGGTGGTAGGCCTTGATCTTGTTGCCCAGGCCGATGCCCCGGCCCTCCTGGCGCATGTAGACGAGCACGCCCTTGCCCTCGTTGCGGATCATGCACATGGCGTCCTGGAGCTGGGGGCCGCAGTCGCAGCGCAGGGAGCCGAACACGTCGCCGGTCAGGCACTCGGAGTGCACGCGGACCAGGGTCGGCTCGTCGGGGTGCAGGTCGCCCATCCACAGGGCGATGTGGGTCTTGCCGTCGGCCTCGGACTGGAAGGCGGCGGACTTGAAGTGGCCCCAGCGCGTGGGCAGGTCGGCCTCGGCCACCTTCTCCACGGACTTGCCGTCGAACTTCATGCGGTAGGCGATGAGGTCGGCCACGGAGCAGATCTTGAGATCGTGCTTCTCGGCGTACTTCTCCAGATCGGGCAGGCGGGCCATGGTCCCGTCCTCGTTCATGATCTCGCAAATCACGGCTGCGGGCTTGAACCCGGCCAGGCGGGCGATGTCGCTGCCGCCCTCGGTCTGCCCGGCCCGGACCAGGACGCCGCCGTCCTTGGCCCGCAGGGGAAAGATGTGGCCCGGGGTGACGATGGAGGCGGGGCTGGCGTCGTCGCCCACGGCGGCCAGCACGGTGGTGGCGCGGTCGGCGGCGGAGATGCCGGTGGTCACGCCCTCGCGCGCCTCGATGGACACGGTGAAATTGGTGCCGAACCCGGACTCGTTCTTGCGGGCCATCAGCTCCAGGCCGAGGTTGTCGGCCATGGCGTTGCTCATGGGCAGGCAGATCAGGCCCCGGCCGTGGGTGGCCATGAAGTTGATCATCGCCGGGGTGACCTTCTCGGCGGCGCAGACCAGGTCGCCCTCGTTCTCGCGGTCCTCGTCATCCACCATGATGACCATCTTGCCCTGGCGGATTTCCTCAATGGCTTCTTCTATCGTGCACAGTGCCATGCTCAAGATTCCTCGTTTTTCGATGATTGCCGCGCGCAAAGGCGGCCGCCAGGCGCGCGCGGACCCAACTAGTATCAGTAATGGACGGCAGGGGAAAGGAGATTTTTCCCGGAAAAATCAGCCGGGATCCCGGAATGATGGGCGATCCGCACCGGCGGACCGGCCGCACGCGGCGCCCTGGGCGAGACAATAAGCACTGGGGCACGGATGGCAAGGCGGGGGGAGGCGGAACGCCAGAGCCGCCGGTCCGGGAATGCTCCGGACCGGCGGCGGAAATCCGCGCAGCCGAGGGGTCAGGCCAGGGTCAGCGCCGCCGCGCCGGGCCGGCGCCGCGCTGCCGCCGGGGGCTTG
>JAZHDH010000088.1:0-23879 GCA_036584335.1 Pseudodesulfovibrio sp.
ACTGTTTTTTGAGAGAATGCGCCAGCCGCAAGGCGCAAGCGGACGGCGGGGCCGAAGCGTATCCCGATACGCGAGGGTCCGACGCCCGCGCAGCAACGCAGCGGATGGCGTATTATCTCAAAAAACAGTGGAAGTGTTTCGTCACCGGTGTGGCGCTTGGTCTTCAAAACCAATGTTGGGCAGTGATGTCCAAGGCAGGTTCGACTCCTGTACGCTTCCGCCATCGTCAACAAAAATGCCGATCAGCAATGATCGGCATTTTTCTTTGCGCGACAGACCCGACACGGCCGCCAGCAGACGGCGTCGAATTCTGCCCTTTCCGCTTGGTGGGTATGATCCGTCTCGCAAACTTCATTCAACGGCCCGAAGGATCAAGGCCGCTTCCGGATGCCGCCCGCCACTTTCGGCAAAAGGGAGAGGCGGCCTTGGGGGCCGCCTCTGTCCGTCATCCCGCGCTTCCTAGAAACGCTCGAATCCCTCGTCGCCGTCGTCCAGGTCCATCGTCACGCCCCGGGGCTTGACCGGGGGCGCCTGGGGGGCCTTGGCCGCTCTCTTGGCCGACGCGGCCTGGGGCAGGGCCGCAGTGGGCCGCCGCCGGACCGAAACCCGTCTGCCGGTGGACCCGGCGGAAATGGCATCCACCTTGAAGAAGGCCATGGTCGTCTGCAACTGCTGGCCCTGGGAGGAGAGTTCCTCGCTGGTGGAGGCCATCTCCTCGGAGGCGGACGCGTTCTGTTGAATCACGGTGTCGAGCTGGCCGATGGCCGCGTTGATCTGGACGGCCCCCGCGTTCTGCTCGTTGCTGGCGGCGGTGATCTCCTGGACCAGGGCTGCGGTCTTCTCGATGTCCGGCACCAGCGAGCCCAGCATCTCGCCCGCCTTTTCGGCCACGGCCACGCTGTTGCCCGAAAGCTCGCTGATCTCGCCTGCGGCGGCGCCGGAGCGCTCGGCCAGCTTGCGGACTTCGGCCGCGACCACGGCGAATCCCTTGCCGTGTTCGCCCGCCCGGGCGGCCTCGATGGCCGCGTTCAGGGCCAGCAGGTTGGTCTGGCGGGCGATCTCCTCGATGATCGATATCTTCTCGGCAATGCTGCGCATGGCTTCCACGGTGTGGGCCACCGCCTTTCCGCTCTCCCGGGCGTCGATGGACGCCTTGTTGGCCAATCCTTCGGTCTGGCGGGCGTTTTCGGCGTTCTGGCTGATGTTCGAGGCCATCTGCTCCATGGACGAGGAGACCTCCTCGATGGAGGCGGCCTGCTCGGTGGCGCCCTGGGACAGGCTTTCGGCAGAGGCGGAGAGCTCCTCGCTGCCCGCCGCGATGTTGTCCGTGGCCCCGCCGACCTCGGCGACCACGGTGCGCAGCCGCACGACCATGTCGTTGAGCGCGGAGGCCAGGGTTCCCATCTCGTCCTTCTGGTCGATCTCCAGGGTGCGGGTGAAGTCGCCCTCGGCCATCCGCCCGGCGAACCGCACCCCCATGTTGATCGGGACGGTGATGGCGCGGGTGAGCAGCCAGGCCGCCAGCAGACCGAGCAGCAGGGCGGCGGCCGAGGTGCTCAGGCTGAACATATTGGCGAAATCGATCTGTGAGAGCATCTGGGCCTTCTGGTCCGCCCGGGCGGAGCGGCAAACCTCGTCCGCAGTGCGTGCGGAGGCGACCATGGTTTCGTCCGCCCTGGCCTGCTCCTGCATGAAACCGACGAACTTGGCGAACTCCGACTGGTATTCGCCCATGTGCCCGCGCACCTCGTCCAGCTGGGCGAGATCCCCGGGATTATGGAAGCGCTTCTTCAAGTCCTCGACCAGCGCCATGACTCGGCTCATATCTTCCTGGTTGCGCTGGACATAGGCCGGATCGTGGCTGATGATGAATTCCTTCTCGAGCTTGCGGGCTTCCTGGAAGAGCTTGATCATCCGGTTGGCCTCGTCCGCATCGGCTATCTTGTCCTCGATTTCCCGGCGTTCGGCCGTCCCCGAATCCAGAAGATCCTTCAGTTGCACCTTCTGTCCGGCGCGCAACGCCTCCGTCACTTCCAGGGCCTGGCCGGCGCTCTTGCGCATGGAGGCCATGGCTTCGGTCTTGCCCTTTTCCAAGGCATGATATTCGAGAAAGGCCTTTTCGTATTCCTTGACCGCGCGGGCGACCTCGGCCATGTGGGCCTTGTTCTCCGGGTTGTCGAACTTGTCGCTGGTGATGGCGACCTGCTCCAGCAGTTTCTTCACTATCCCGGCATTATCCTCCGCGCTCTTCTCGTTCTTGCGCAGCATGAAGTTCTTTTCCTGAAGCCTGGCCTCGAGGATGAAGCGGACAACGCGGTTCACGTCGTCGGCCTTGTCCACCTTGTCCTGCACCGCATGCATCCCCATATAGCCGATCGCCGAAACCAGCACCGTCAGCAGCAGGACCAGCCCGAACCCCAACCCGAGCTTCAGTCCCAAACGCAGATTCTTCAACATAGAGCCTCCCGCAAGGAATTAATGAGGGATAATAACCATTACAGCCACCTGATAATTTCCACCATGGGGCCTGTAAACTATTATCGGAAGAATATAATGGCGCGGCGGCTGCGGGGGGCCGACCGCGAGAACTCCATTTTATAAATGACATGCAAATACAATGTCGCTATAGCGTGATCCAGGCGGTATTCCGGGCCAAGGAGCGGCACCCGAAAGGATGTTCATGTTTCCGATCATCATAACCTCCACACTTCTCCAGTTCGCCGCAGGCTTCCTGGCCCTCCGGCTCATCGCCGATTCCGGGCGGAGCCGGGCCTGGATACTGCTTGCTGCGGGCATCTTCGCCATGGCGTTTCGCCGCCTGCACACCCTGGTCTCCTTCTACCGCAGCGGCGACATGCCTTCCCTGGAATACGAGCTCCTGGGCCTGGGCATCTCCATCCTGATCTTCGCGGGCATCTACTACATCGCCCCGCTGCTGCTGGAAATGCGCGAAGCCGCCGATCTGCTGGCCGAAAGCGAGGAGCGCTACCGGACTGCGGCCATGTTTACCCACGGCTGGGAGTACTGGGTGACCCCGGAGGGCCGATACGTCTATGTCTCCCCGGCCTGCGAGCGCATCTCGGGCTATCCGCCCGAGGCGTTCATGAACGATCCGAAGCTCTTTCACGCCATCATCCACCCCGAAGACCGGGAGACCGTACTCAGCCGGTTCTGCTCTCTGAGCACGCTGCAAAAACCCCTGCATTTCGACTGCCGCATTCTCCACGCGCGCGGGGCCACCCGCTGGATCGCCTTCCACTCCGTGCCCGTGTACGGCGAAGGCGGGATCTACCTGGGCATCCGGGCCTCGGTGCGGGACATCGAACGGCAAAAGAAGCTGGAGAGCGAATTGCGGGACAGCCGCGCCCTGTACCAGGGGCTGGTGGAGAATTCACGCTCCCTAGTGCTGCGCCTGAGCGACGACGGCGAGGTCACCTTCGCCAACCGCTGCGCCCTCGCCCTGCTGGGCCTGGACGGAAAGGGCGTCATCGGCGGCTCCCTGCGCGAGCTGCTCCTCCTGCGGGGCAACGGCAACAACCGCGAGGCGGCCGCAGCCATCGAGGCTTTCCTGAACTCCGGTGAGCGGCTGGAGATGGAGTCGGAGATCGTCAATGCGGACGGCGCGAGAACCTGGATTGAATGGGCGGGATCGGCGATCCAGGACGACTGCGGAGCCATCCGCCAGTACGTCTGCGTGGGCATCGACGTCACCCGGCGCAAGGCCCTGGACAAGCTCAGGGAGGACATGACCCGCATCGTCAGCCACGACATGAAGTCGCCCCTGACGGGCATCATCGGCATTCCCCGGCACCTGCGCGAGGCGGACAACCTGACCCCGGAGCAAAAAGACATGCTCCAGGCCGTGGAGGACGCGGGGGCGATCCTGCTCCACCTGGTCAACCAATCGCTGGACCTCTACAAGCTGGAGGCCGGGACCTACGGGTTCCAGCCCGAGGAATTCGACCTGCTGGCGCTGCTCCGGGAACTGGTGCAGCACGTCCGCCCGGGCGGACACGGCGAAGCCGAGGTGCGGCTCACCCTGGCGGGATCGCCGCCCGGGCCGGACGCCGCCGTCCCCGTGCGCGCCGACCGCGCCCTGCTCTATACCCTGTTCGGCAACCTGGTGCGCAACGCCCTGGAGGCGGGCGAGGACAAGCCCGTGTTTCTGGACGTGACGGCCAACGGTGAAATCCGCGTCAGCATCGCCAACGCGGGCGTGGTTCCCGAAGCCGTCCGCGCCACCTTCTTCGACAAGTACGTGACCACAGGCAAGCCGGGCGGCACCGGGCTGGGCACCTACAGCGCCCGGCTCATCGCCCGCCAGCACGGCGGCGACATCCGCATGCACACCGCCGAAGGCCAGGGCACGGTTCTCACCGTCACCCTGCCGAACAAGGCATGAATCCGGCCCGGGCCGGAAGTGAGGATCAGGCGGGAATCGCCTCGTTCTCGGGCAGGTAGCAACACCCCGTCCGCAGACTCTGAAGCTTGACTTTCTTGAAGAAACCGGCACCGCACCGTTCGCAGTAGCAGTGGCCCTCCAGGGAGCGGCGCACGGTCGCGGTGTCGTCGATGACGGCGAAGCAGACCGAACAATGGCGGACTTCGGCCAGCGCCACGCCGGGCTTTTCCTCCACCACGATCAGTTGACTATCCATACAAGTCCCTCCTCGGATGACGGTCCGGCTCCTCGGCCGGACGCGAAGGCCTGCATCCTACACCGCCCGGGGATTTGCTGTGTTACGATACGGTGACAATTTTCCATGGCCCCGGTCTTTCCTCGCAACGGGTCCGCCCCCCTTGACGGACCGCCGTTTAGGAGTCACATTTTCCCCATTGCCCGGCCCGGCCCAACCCCCCAGCCCGCAAGGAACACCGTGAGCATCCACCCCCCGGACCCGCGACGCACCGTTCAGGACTACATCGACGAAACCCCGGCCTGGAGGGACGGCACCCCGTCCCCGGCCACGCCCATGACCGCGATGCAATGGCGCATCTGGGCGCTGGCGTCGGCGGGCAAATTCTTTGAAGGGCTGGTGGTGTTCATGACCGGCGTGGCCCTGCCGATCATCGTCCGCGAGTTCGGGCTGGACGCGATGGAAAAGGGCGCGGTGGGCGCCATGCCCCTGGTCGGCATCCTGGTCGGGGCCACGGCGCTGGGCGGGCTGGCCGACCGGTTCGGGCGCAAGATGATGTTCATCGTCGAGATGGCCCTCTTCGCCCTGTGCCTGACCCTGCTGGTGTACAGCCCCACTTACGGATTCCTGCTGGCCGCCCTGTTCGGGGTGGGCCTCTCCCTGGGGTGCGACTATCCCACGGCGCACATGGTCATCTCCGAATCCATCCCCAGCGCCATGCGCGGACGCCTGGTGCTCGGGGCCTTCGGATTCCAGGCCGTGGGCGCGCTGGCGGGCACCGCCGTGGGCTACATCATCCTGGAGGACGTGGGCGGACTCTCCGCCTGGCGCTGGATGTACGCCACGGCCGTGGTCCCGGCCGTGCTCGTGGTCGTGGCCCGCCTCTCCATCACCGACTCCGCCCCCTGGCTGGCGGCCAAGGGACGCATGGACGAGGCCGAGGCCGCCGTGCTGCGGCTGCTCCGGCGCGAGCCGCCCTACCCGGACAAGGTCGCCCTGGCCCCGGCCTGCGGCGGCGACCCCGAACCCTGGGGCGAAGGATTCCGGACCCTGTTCTCGCGCCGCTACCGCCGGGCGACCATTCTGGCCGCCGTGCCCTGGTTCCTCCAGGACCTCGGCACCTACGGCATCGGCATCTTCACCCCGACCATCCTGGCCTCGGTCATCGGGGCCAAGGCCAAATACGCGCGCAACCTCGCGGACGTCATCCACAACGAGATGACCGCCGCCCGGGGCGCGGCCTTCATCGACCTGCTGCTGCTCGTGGGCATCGTGGCCGCCGTACTCCTGGCCGACCGCGTGGGCCGGATCAAGCTCCAGGTCCTCGGATTCCTGGGCTGCGCCGCCGGACTGCTGCTGGCCGCCCTCTCCCTGCACGCCGACGGCGCTGGCCGCACCGCCCTGCTCTTCGCCGGGTTCATGCTTTTCAGCTTCATGACCAACCTCGGCCCCAACGCCATGACCTACCTGCTGGCGGGCGAGGTCTTCCCCACCCCCATCCGGGGGCTGGGCGCGGGCGTGGCCGCCTCTGCGGCCAAAATCGGCGCGGCGGCCACGGCCTTCCTCTTCCCGGTCCTGCTGGCCGACCTGGGCGCCGGCGCCATCCTCTCCATCCTGGTGGGCACCTCGCTGCTCGGCGCCGTCGTCACCTGGTGCTTCCGCATCGAAACCACCGGCGTGAACCTGGATGCCGTCCGCTACGACGCGACAGGCCACAAAATACAATGATTCCGTTATAAAACAAGGCCCGCGACCCGGCTCTTTCCCTTCCCCGCTTGACACCCCGCAGCCCCCATGCTAGCAGGGGTTTCACGGAAAATGACCTTCGGTCATTTTCTGACCGAAGGTCATTTTACCCCGTTCCCCACGCTCCGCACCAGGGGCGAAACCCGGAACCGAGGCGCACGGCATGGCGAAGAAACAGCAGGAAAAGTCCCGGCAGACCATGGACGAGCTGATGGCCTCGGCCGTGGAGTTGTTCGGCAGCAAGGGATTCACCCAGACCTCGGTGGCCGAAATCACGGACCACGCCGGGTACGCCAAGGGCAGCTTCTACCGCCACTGGGACAGCAAGGACGAACTCTTCCTCCAGATCGTCGAGCGCAAGCTCAGGCAATACCGGGAGGAGCGCGACCCCAAGGTGGCCGGGGCCGGCAACCTGGAAGAAGCCATGAACATCATCTGGGACTTCCTGGAGACGATCATCAACGACCGCAACTGGTCGTCCATCTTCCTCGAATTCACCATCCACTCCGCCCACAGCGAAATACTCAAGAAACTGATGAACAAGTCGATCTACCGGCTCTCCAACCAGATCTTCGCCGACCTGGTGCGCGACCACGTGCAGACCGACTTTCCGCCCGAGAAGATCGGCGCGCTGAACACCGCCCTGTTCGAGGGATTCCTCATCCACCGGACCCTGGGCACCCAGGTCCTGTCCATCGAGGACGTGCGCCGGGCGGCCATCGCCCTGGCGCTGGCGAACGGCGCCAAGAACGGCTGACCGCCGACGGATTCCCCGCCCGGCTTCCCGAACCCATAACGCTGCGAGACATGCCATGAAGAAAACGATCCTGACCCTGGCCGCCTGTGTCCTGGCTCTCGGCTTCGCCGCCCCCGCGCAGGCCGGAACCGTGAAGCTGACCTACTCCAATTTCTTCCCGCCGCCCCACATCCAGTCCCAACTGGGCGAGCAGTGGTGCAAGGAAGTGGAAAAACGGACGGGCGGCAAGGTCCGGATCGACTACTTCCCTGGCTCCACCCTTTCCAAGGCCCACCAGAACTACGACGGCGTGGTCGAGGGCATCTCGGACATCGGCATGTCCTGCCTGGCCTACTCGCGCGGCCGCTTCCCGGTCATGGCCGCCATCGACCTGCCCCTGGGCTACCGCACCGGCGCGCAGGCCACCCGCGTGGCCAACGCGGTCTTCGCGCAGTTCAAGCCCGAGGAGCTGGCCGACGTGGAGCCCATGTACTTCCACGCCCACGGCCCGGGCCTGCTCTTCACCGCCGACAAGCCCGTGACCGACCTGGCCGGGCTCAAGGGGCTCAAGATCCGCTCCACCGGCAACTCCGCCCTGCTCATCGAGGCCCTGGGCGGCACTCCGGTGGCCAAGCCCATGTCCGAAACCTACCAGGCCCTGCAACGCGGCATCGTCGACGGCTCCATCCACCCGGTGGAATCCAACAAGGGGTGGAAGCTGGCCGAGGTGGTCAAGTTCGGCACCGAGTCCTTCTCCGTGGCCTACACCACCACCATGTACGTGGTCATGAACAAGGACAAGTGGGCCATGATCGACCCCGAATCCCAGGCGATCATCATGCAGATCAACAAGGAATGGGCCGACAGGCACGGCGCGGCCTGGGACGAGGCCGACGCGCTCGGCAAGCAGTACTTCGAGGAGCAGGGCGGCAAGTTCGTGGCCCTGGGCGACGCCGAGTCCGCCCTCTGGACCGAGAAGGCCCAGCCGGTGATCGACCAGTACGTGAAGGCCGTGGCCGAAAAGAAGATCGACGGCAAGGCCGTGGTCGAATGCATCAAGGTCGAGATGGGCAAGACCCCCTAGGCAGCCTCCGCCCGGCCGCCGCGCGCGGCCGGGCGGATACCCATATATACGGGGGGAGCGCGCTCCTCCTCGGACCCCAGCCCTTTTCCGGAGGCAACCGATGAAAAGAATCTCAACACTGCTCGCCGCCCTGGCCGTGGCCTGCCTGGTCCTCGGCGCGACCGCCTCGGCCGAGACCCGGCTGACCTATTCCACCTTCTTCCCGTCCGCCAACCTGCAATCCCGCCTGGCCGAAGAATGGTGCAAGGAAGTGGAAAAACGGACCGGCGGCAAGGTCGTGGTCGAATACTACCCCGGCCAGACCCTGACCAAGGCCCCCCAGTGCTACGACGGCGTGGTCGAGGGCATCTCGGACATCGGCTTCTCCTGCCTGGCCTATTCACGCGGCCGGTTCCCGGTCATGGCCGCCGTGGACCTGCCGCTGGGCTACAAGACCGCCGCCCAGGCCACGGCCACGGCCAACGCGGTCTACGAAAAATTCAGGCCCGCCGAGCTCGACGACACCGAGGTCATGTACTTCCACGGCCACGGCCCGGGCCTGCTCTTCACCGTGAGCAGGCCGGTGAAGACCCTGGAAGACCTCAAGGGCCTCAAGATCCGCTCCACGGGCAACTCGGCCAAGCTGGTGGCGGCCCTGGGCGGCACCCCGGTGGCCAAGTCCATGGCCGAAAACTACCAGCTGCTGCAAAAAGGCGTGGTCGACGGCTCCATGCACCCCATCGAGTCGAACAAGTCGTTCAAGCTCGGCGAGGTCTGCAAGTACGGCACCGACTCCTTCGACGTGGCCTACACCACGGTCTTCTTCATCGTCATGAACAAGGCCAAGTGGAACGCGCTGGACCCCGAGTCGCAAAAGGCCATCCGCGAGCTGAACAAGGAATGGGCCGGGAAGCACGCGGCCGCCTGGGACGAGAACGACGTGGCCGGACGGCAGTTCCTGATCGACCAGGGCGGCACGATCCTGCCGCTATCGGCCGGGGAATCCGCCCGCTGGGTCAAGGCGGCCAGGCCGGTCCTGGACGACTATGTGACCGAGGCCGAGGGCCGCGGCCTCGACGGCCAGGCCATTCTGGACTACACCCTCTCCACCCTGAAATAGCGCGAAACCGGCGCGAGGCGGACGCACCTCCGCCCCGCTGCATTTGCCAACGACCAAGGAAAAGGAACGATGGAAGACGTCAAGAGAAGCCTGCTCGACCGGGTCGAGGGGGCGATGCGGAAGATCGCCGCCGCCTGCCTGATGGGCATGGCGCTGCTCACCGGCACGGACGTGCTGATGCGCGGCGTGTTCAACAAGCCGATCTTCGGCAGCGAGGAGATCGTGACCATCCTGGGCATCGTCGTGATCGGGTTCGCCCTGCCCTACGCCCACTACCAGAAGAGCCACATCGGCGTGGAGATACTGGTCCGCCGGTTTTCGCGCCGCGTGCGCCGCATGCTCGGGCTGCTGACCAACGCGGCCACCCTCTTCCTCGTGGGGATCATCACCTGGCGCATGTTCCTCTACGGCACGACCCTGGCCGAGTCCGGCGAGGTCTCCATGAACCTGGAGCTGCCCGAGTACATGGTCGTCTACGTCCTGGGGATCGGCTTCCTGGCCTACACCGCCTGCCTGATCGCGGACATTGTGAAATTCTTCAAGGGAAGCGAGGCGTAGCATGGACCCGACCCTGGCCGGAATCGTCGGCATCGTCATCATGGTCTTCCTGTTCATGACACGGATGCCCGTGGCCTACGTCATGATGCTCGTGGGCTTCGTCGGCTTCTCGCTGCTCACCTCCTGGAAGGGCGGGCTGAACCTGATGAGCCGCAACATCTACGACGCCTTCGCCTCCTACGAGCTGTCCACCATCCCGCTCTTCATCCTCATGGGGCAGATCGCCTTCAACTCCGGCATCTCCAAGCGGCTGTACAACACGGCCTACCACTTCCTGGGCGACATCCGGGGCGGCCTGGCCATGGCCACGGTCTCGGCGTGCACGGCCTTCGGCGCGGTCTGCGGCTCCAGCCCGGCCACGGCGGCCACCATGTCCACCGTGGGCATCCCGGAAATGAAGCGCTACGGCTACGCCAACTCGCTGGCCGCCGCGTCGGTGGCCTCGGGCGGCGGGCTGGGCATGATCATGCCCCCGTCCGTGGTCCTGATCATCTACGGCGTACTCACCGAGCAGTCCATCGGCGCGCTCTTCGTCTCGGGCATCCTGCCCGCCTTCCTGCTCACCGCGCTGTTCATCGGCGGCATCTACCTGCAATGCCGACGCAATCCGGCCCTGGGACCCAAGGGCGACACCTTCACCACGGCGCAGAAGATGCGCTCCCTGCTCAACCTGATCGACACCATCCTCGTCTTCGCGCTGGTCATCGGCGGGCTGTTCAAGGGATGGTTCACGCCCACCGAGGCCGCGTCCATCGGCGTCATCGGCGTACTCGTGCTGTCCGTGCTCAAGCGGCAGATCACCTGGGACGGCTTCGTCAACTCGCTCTACGAGACCCTGCGCACGTCCTGCATGGTCCTGGTGCTCATCGCGGGCGCGGTGGTCTTCGGCAAGTTCCTGGCCGTGACCCGCATCCCCTTCGACATCGCCAACTGGGTGTCGGGCTTCGACATGCCGCCGTTCGCCATCATGTCGGCCATCATCCTCATCTACTTCATCGGCGGCTGCTTCATGGACTCGCTGGCCCTGATCATGCTGACCATCCCGGTCTTCTTCCCGGTGGTCACGGGCATGGGCTACGACCCCATCTGGTTCGGCATCATCATCGTGCTGGTCACGGAAATGGGCGTGATCACGCCCCCGGTGGGCATCAACGTCTACGTGGTCTACGGCATGTGCCGCAAGATCGCGCCCGACGTGACCCTGGAGGACGTGTTCAAAGGCATCCTGCCGTTCATGCTCGCCATCGTCGTCGGGATCGGACTGCTCTTCCTGTTCCCGCAGATCATCCTCTTCCTGCCGGGGCTGATGTACTGACGGGACGGAAGTCGACACCGAGGCCGTGCAACCGTTCCCGGCGCCATGCCGATGGACACCGGCTGTGCGGCGATCCGCCGGGATCACGGACGAACAGGAATCATGCCCTTCCGACGGGACGACGCGGCAGGCGGCCCAAGGTTGCCCCGGACGGACAAATATGTTTTCGTCCCTCCTGCCGCCGCATGACGGCGGACGACAACGCACGGGAAAAACCGCATGACCATCACCACCGAACTGCTGCGGGGCCAGGCGATCCGCCCCCATCTCGCCGACGTCGCCGGACTGCGCATCGCCATATTCCGGGAATACCCCTACCTCTACCGGGGAGCGCCGGACTACGAGCAGCGCTACCTCTCGGTCTACGCCGACTCCCCGGACGCGCTGGCCATCCTGGCCCGCGACGGCGGCGCGCTGGCCGGGGCCGTGACCGCCATCCCCCTGCGCGACGAGGCCGAAGCCCTGGCCGCGCCGGTCCGGGCCGCCCTCGGCAGCCTGGATGCGGTCTACTACGTGGGCGAGCTGCTCTTCCTGCCGCCCTACCGGGGGCTCGGCCTGGGCTCGGAACTGCTCGCCCGCGTGGAGGAACAGGCCGGGGCCATGGGCCGGTTCGCCCACCTGACCTGCGCCACGGTCATCCGCCCCGACGACCACCCCGAGCGGCCGGACGGCTTCATCCCCATCGACCGCTTCCTGGCGCGCGCCGGGTTCAAGCGCATGGACGGGGTCGTCGCCGCCTTTGACTGGCCCGAGCTCGACGGCGTCAGCGTCCCGCACGGCATGCAGTACTGGATCAAGCCCCTCGTATGAGAACAGGCCCGGAAGATCGCTTCCGGACCTGTTTCCGGTCGCCCGCCAGATACCGCCAAAGAATCTCTTGATCCGCCCCCCCAGGGGCGCACGGCTTCGCGACGCCGACAACGCCGACGTCCAAACCCGCCGACGTGCGGATTTGCGAAAACGACTCCCCGGCCTCCACACAACGTTCCGGGGGCGCAGGCGCGCGGACGGACTTTACGCGCGCAGCCGCCCATTGTAGGGTCGGGCCATGCAGATATCCGTCACCACCCCCGCCCTGCTCTTTCCGGCCATTTCGTTGTTCATGCTGGCCTTCACCAACCGGTTCCTGTCGCTGGGCAGCCGGGTGCGCTCCCTGCACGACCAGTACCGCCGCGAAAAGCACGACAACATCCGCATGCAGATCGAAAACCTGCGCGTGCGCATCCACATGATCCGCCGGATGCAGGGCCACGCCATCATCTCCATGCTCGCCTGCATCTTCTCCATGATCTGCCTGTTCCAGGACTGGGAACTGGCGGGCCAGATCCTCTTCGGCGCGAGCCTGGTCTTCCTGTCCATCTCGCTGATCCTGTCGTTCATGGAAATCCGCATCTCGGTGCGGGCGCTCGACATCCTGCTCACGGACATGGAAAGGGACTGACGCCGGGGCGTCGGCGAACGCCTACAGATAGAGGCGCTTGATGGACCGGTTGCGGCCGATCTGCTCCCGGTAGTGGGTGTAGAGCTCCTTGGCCCGCTCCATGGACCGGACCACGTGCGGCACCAGGTCGCGGCGCTTCACGGTCCGCTCCCAGCAGCAGACCTCGGCCTCCTCGGCCGTCTTGAAAACAAGGGTCAGATTCAGGGGGGTGGCGCTTCCTATCGCGGCCATTGGCCTGCGGGAAGCGGCGTTGAGCTGCATGTCCATCGACGGAAACAGCGCCCGGTGGGTCAGGGCGGCGATGTTGAGCGTGCGGATCTCGGAGGAGGTCAGCCGGAGGTCCTCCAGCTTGATCGCGCCGCCGACGGTCACCGAATCCAGCAGCTTCTTGTCGTAGCTGGGACGTTCTGGCGCAAGGGTTCCGGCCACTTCGGTGCGAAAAATCACCAATGCGCTCCCCGCGCACACGAGCAGCAAAAAAAGGATCACATTCCGCTTGAGCTGGGAATCGCCAGATCTGCCGGGCACCGCGTATCCTCGAACCGCACCTGAAAACCGCTGGATGTGAACAGAACAACCAAAGCCGCACAACAAGCACACCGCCAACCGCACCGCACGCCACGGCGGAAGAAGGCTCGGCCACTCGTATTTTTTATCCGACCCCCGACCGCCAAACAATGATTTTCGGTCACCGGACAAAAAAAGCCCGGGCCGATGGCCCGGGCCGGATGCGCGATCACGCCGCCCTCATATGTACAGGCACTTGAAGCTCTGCCGCACGTCGGGGTGCTTCTGGAACTCCCCGTACTCCCGGGCGGCCTTGTTCATGTACAGGATCATCTGCGGCACCAGGTCGGAGCGGGCGACCTTGCGGCTCCACGAGCGGACCTCGCACTCGCCGTCGGCCTTGAGGACCATGGCCCAGATCAGGACCGTTTCCGGAGCGATGTCCTTGGCGCCCGCCTTGACGTCGAGGAACAGGTCCACCTGGGCGAAGGTGCCCTTGTGCCCCTCCACCGCCCGGTTGAGCCTGCTGACCTCGACCTCCGAAAGATGCAGATCGTCGACCTTGACCGTGCCCTTGACGGCCACGATGTCCGAAAGGCCTTCTCCATCCGTCCGGTCGCCCCAAAAGATGCCCGTCCGGGTGACGATCAGGCCGATCATCACCAGAAATACGACAAAAATGGCTCCGGTCCGAAAGCTGGTTCGAGAGAACAGGCCCTTTCGCTCCATGCAATGGCGTCCTTATATAAAATTCAATATTTCCAAATAGACACGTTGTGAAAATGTAAACTACGCGGCAGAGGTACTCCATATTTGCCACATTGGCAATGGAGGTTTCGGGCGTTTTTTTAGCCCGCTCCCCCAACACACCGGCATTGGTGGGAAATTTTTTATCATATATGATTTATAAATATCTGACAAGCCAATTCGACAATCCCTGATCGCATCCTCTCTCCTCGCCGGACTCCCGCGCCCGGCGTCGGCCGATGGTTGACGGTTGTGCGTTGGCCACTGATGGGATAACTAGGTGCCGTCATGGTCAACAGCAGCTCACCAGAATACCGCATATCCGTGGACCAGCTCCGGCCCGGGGTCTTCATCCGTCTGGAACGGTCCAACTGGTTCGACCACCCCTTCCTGTTCAACAGCTTCAAGATCAGGGACGAGGAGCAGATCGACCTGATCCGCAAGCTGGGAATCAAGGAAGTGGTGTGCATTCCCGAGCGGTGCGACGTCCTGCCCTCCAAGCCCGCCGAAAAGCGGACCGCCCGGCCCGCGCCTGCCGAGGACGCGCTTTCGCGGCAGGCCATCGACCACCTGTGGGAGGTCAAGAAGGAACGTTCGCGCCGCCTGCGAGAGAAAAAGGAGCGCATCGCCCGGTGCGAGGAGCGGTTCAACGCCTGCATCCAGGCCTTCAACGTCATTCTGGGCTCGCTGGCGGGGGGCAACGTCCGGACCGTGGGCGAGGCCGTGGCCTTCGTGGACACCCTTTCGGGCTATTTCGTCGACGACCGCGAATCCACCCTGCACCTGATGAACGTGGTCGACCGGGCCGAGACCGCTTACTCCCATCCCATGAACGTGGCCGTGCTTTCGATGATGGTCGGCCGCGAAGCCGGGCTTTCGCCCGGGGACATGACCGCCCTGGGACTGGGCGCGCTCTTCCACGACATCGGCAAGGCGGGCCTGCCCAAGAAGCTGCTCAGGAAACGCGGCGAACTGACCCGGCCCGAAAGGGAGCTGATCGACCAGCACCCCGGACAGGGCGCGGCCCTGCTGGCGGCCGTGGACACTTTTCCCGAGGCGGCGGTGCGCGTCGTCGCCCAGCACCACGAGCGCATGGACGGATCGGGCGCGCCCGAAGGGCTCAAGGGCGGGGCCATCGACCCCCTGGCGCGCATCGTGGCCATTGCCGACACCTACGACAACCACACCAACCACCCGGACCCGGCGCAGTCCCTGACGCCCTACCTGGCCCTGTCCTACATGTTCGGCCAGCAGAAGCACCTCTTCGACGTCGAGTTGCTCGCCCTGTTCATCCGCTGCCTGGGCGTGTACCCGCCCGGCACCGTGGTCGAGCTGTCCAACGGCGCGGTGGGCATGGTCATGTCGGTCAATCCCCGCAATCAGCTCAACCCGAGCGTGGTCCTCTACGACGAAAACGTGCCGAGAAAGGAGGCGCTCATCGTCGACCTGGCAGAGGAGGACGACCTGCGGGTGGAAAAATCCATCCGCCTGGTCCACCTCGCGCCCGAGGTCCTCGCCTACCTTTCGCCCAGAACGCGCATCACCTATTTCGTCGAGCCGAAGTAGCCAGCCGGAACGGCCGCGCCCGCTTCACCCGCAACGGGCCACCCGTTCCCCGCCCCTTCTCCACAAGTCCGCGCTGCGGCCCCGACCCGTTCGGCCTCGCACCCAAAGTGGGCGTGGTCCCGGCCTTTCGGGCGGGACCACGCGTATTCGGGGGGAGCTGGCGGCCTCCTCCGACTTCGGAGGAGAGTTAAACCGAGGTCGTGGCGGTTTCGATTTCGGCGGAGGGGAAGGGCGAACCGGCATGTTCCGAGGAGCCCTTGGTCAATTCCTGGCGGACCTCCTCCAGGTCTATGACCCTTGGGGTGACCAGGGAAAACCCGGCCGCGTCGCACCAGTCGTGACGGTCGGCGAACACGCCGTCGTACCGGATTTCGTCCAGGATGAAGTAATCCTTCTGGCCCATGATCCGATCCCACTGATGAACCATGAACTCGAACCTGGAGGGATCGAAGCTCGTGATGTTGCTCCACTTCCAGGAGAAATTGCAGATCTCGTTGTCGAAACCCAGGACGCACAGGTACCGGGCGCGGCTGTCGAGATACAGGCGGCGGCGGATCTGCAACGGATTGGCCGTGATCAAGGCGGGGTCCAGCTGCACGGGCTTGCCGTCCATGGTCACCTTGATGTTGCACTCGTCGTCGATGCGCATTCCCCAGGTGGCGGTGTTGCCCTTGCGCCACCACTCCAGCGGCTTCATCGCGTAGACGTCGGAGCCGTGCTCGCTGATGGTCCGGGCGGTCTTTTCGGATATGGGATGCAGTGCCAGGTCGCAGGAATGACCGTGTACGTTGAATATGAGTTCCATTGCGATGCCTCCTTGCATGGAATTGCAGACAAGATTGCACAGAGCGTGCCCGGCCCCCTTTGCTTGCGCGAAATGGCGCGAAAAAATGGACCGCCAAAGCGCCTGGATCGTCCTTTTCCGCCCTGCGCGCCGCGTTCGGCTCCGGTTTTTTCCCCTTTTCATCCAAGAACTATTTCATCAATATCATGCGGATAAAACTGGCGGCCGCCCCGGAATCCAGAACCGAAGCCACTTTTCCCTGTTTTTTTGTCACGGAAGCCCGCCCGGGGCCGGATCAACGGTATTGATTGCACAATCAATCGATTTTCCGTGCGCCATCCGGAATCAGGCAAGTCGGCTTTGCGCAATTTTGCACGAAATATCGCGCCGCCAGACATGCTGGCGGTACGACCGGAAAGGACGCAGGGGAAAGGGGCGGGAGAATGGACGGCAGGACGGGAGCCGCGACGGCCGGGAAACCGCCCGGCAAAAGGCCGGGCGGCGGTTCGGGGAAGAGCTACTCCTTGACCGAACCGGCCAGCAGGCCCCGGATGAAATAGCGGCCCAGGAAAATGTAGATGGCCAGCACGGGCAGGGCGGCCATGATCGACCCGGCCATGGGCAGGTTCCAGCTCACGGCCTGGCCGCCCGCCAACTGGGCCAGCCCCACGGTGATCGGGTTGTCCGCGTGCCGGGTCAGGCAGATGCCCCACAGGAATTCGTTCCAGATCTGGGTGAACTGCCACAGGCTGGTGACCACGAACCCGGGCACCGAGAGCGGAAAGACGATGCGCAGGTAGATGGAGAAGAAGCCCGCGCCGTCCAGCCGGGCCGACTCGATGAGCGCGGTGGGAATCTGGGCGTAGAAGTTGCGGAAGATGAGCGAGGTGATGGGCAGGCCGTAGACGATGTGGGCCAGGATCAGCCCCGGCAGCCCGCCGTAGAGGTGCATGGCCCGCAGGGTCTGGAAGAGCGGGATGAGGATGACCTGGTACGGGATGAACATGCCGAACAGGAACAGGGTGAACACGACCTCGCTGCCCTTGAACTTCCACTTGGAGAAGACGTAGCCGTTGAGCGAGCCGAGCAGCGTGGACCCGGCCGTGGCGCACAGGACCAGGATGATCGAGTTGACGAAGTTGGGCCGGAGCAGCTCGACGGCCTGGGCGAAGCTGCCCCAGTTGATTCTGTCCGGGAATTCCCAGGCCGTGGGCAGGGAGATGTCCGCCGGGAACTTGAGGGCCGTGACCAGGGCCATGTAGGCGGGCATGAGAAAGAACAGGGCCAGCAGCGTGAGCGTGCCGTAGAGCAGGACGGAGCCGGGAGTGATCTTGCGCGCGGTCACGGCTATCCCCTCCTGCGCTGCCGGTACTGGCTGACCAGGTAGGGCACGATGAAGGTGGCCGCCACCAGGAAGAGGACCACGGCGATGGCCGCGCCCCGGGCGAAGTCGTTGGCCCGGAAGGTCGTCAGGTACATGGTCAGGGCCGGGTGGCCGGTCTCCGCGTTGTCCGGGCCGGTCATGGCGAAGATCAGGTCGAACATCTTGAGCGAGATGTGCGAGAGGATGATCACCGCAGAAATGGTGATCGGTTTCAGCATGGGGATGGCCACGTACCGGTAGTAGCCGACCTCGCCCGCGCCGTCGAGCATGGCCGCGTCGCGCAGGTCCTGGGAAATGCCGTGGAATCCCGCCAGGTACAAAGCCATGGTGTAGCCCGAATACTGCCAGACCGTGGCGATGATGATGCCGATGGTCGCCAGGTTGAAGCCGTGCGTCTCCTCCATGAACAGCGCTTCGGGCAGCAGCCCGCCAAAGAGCCAGGTGGCCGCCCCGACCGCGATGCCCGGCACGAGCCGCCGCCTCAGGGCCTTGCGCGGGTCGCTCCTCAGCCCCCACAGCCCGGCAAGGATCATGACGAAGGCCGCGACGTACAGCGCCACGGCGGGCAGGTGCCGCCAATCGAACTCCAGCACGGCCCCGTTGCTCGACAGCCAATCGAAGGGGAGCGGCTTGAACCCGAGATAGGTGGGCAGCACGTTGACCCCGCCCTGGGGCGCGAACAGCCAGCGCCAGATGGTGCCGGAAACGATGAACGACAGGGACATGGGATAAAGGAAGACGGTACGCAGAAAGCCCTCGCCCCGTGGCTTGCGGTCGAGCAGGATGGCGATGAACATGCCCAGCCCCACCGCGCCGCAAAGCAGCATCAGCGAGTAGTAGACCGCGTTGACCAGGTCCTGGCGGAACCCGCCGCCGAGGAACCCGGTGAACAGTTCCAGGTAGTTGTCCAGGCCGATGAAGTGCTTTTCCGGGTCCACGGCCAGGGACCCGGAGCCGCCCCAGTCGGTCATGGAGGTCCAGACCGTGTTGCCAATGAAGCCGTAGACGAAGACCGCGATGAGGATCATCGAGGGCAAGAGCGTCAGAAAGGCCTTGATCCTGTCTCTGGAAGCTTCCCGCATGAACATGTCCGTTGCTTCGGGGCGCGCCGGAGGCCCGGAGCCCCCGGCGCGAAATCCCGCGTTGATCCGGTTAGATGCCCGCCTTGGTCGCGAGCTGCTGGCAGGCGGCGGCCGCAGCCTGGGCGTTCTTGGTCTTCAGGAACATCTCCATGACCGAGGCGAACCCGCTCATGAAGGTCTCGTTGGCGGCCACGCCGTGGGCCAGGGAGCCGACCACGCGGTCCTTCTTCCAGTCGGCGGCGGCGGACTTCAGATAGTCGTTGTACAACGACAGGTCGGAGTCCTTGCGGGCCGAGATGGAGCCCTTGAGCGGGTTGAAGGCGTCGCTGCCCTTCTTCGAGCCGAGCAGGGCCAGCCAGGCCAGGGCGTTGTCGCGGTGCGGCGCGCCCTTGGGCAGGCCGAAGGAATCGGCCAAAAACATGAACTCGCCGCCGGTGCCGGGCGAGGCCAGCCAGCCGAAGTCCTTGCCGGGCTGCATCTTCTTGGTGGTGAACATGTAGCCCGCAGCCCAGTCGCCCATGACGTTGAAGGCGGCGCGGCCGTCGATGACCATGTCGGTGGCCTGCTGCCAGGACAGGGAGGAGGCGTCCGCGTTGGTGTACTCCAGCACCTTGCCGAAGAGCTCCCACGCCTTCGCGCCCTCGGGCGAGTCGAACTTCAGCTTGCCCGCCCACAGGGCGTCCCAGTTGTCCGCGCCCAGGGAGGCCAGGGCCACGGATTCCCAGAGGTGGTTGGCGGTCCAGTTCTGGGCCAGGGCCAGCGGGGTCACGCCCGCAGCCTTGAGCTTGGGCGCGACGGCGAAGAACTCGTCCCAGGTCTTGGGAGCTTCCACGCCCCACTTCGCGAGGTTGGCGGGCGCGTACCACAGCACGTTGGAGCGGTGGACATTGACCGGGACGGACCAGATGCCCTGGTCGGCGCCGATCAGCTTGACCAGCCCTTCGGGGAAGGCGTCCATCAGCCCCTGCTCCTTGAACAGCGGGGTCAGGTCTTCCATGCGGTCCGCCTTGACCCAGGTGCCGATCAGCTCCTGCCCGGCGTGGACCTGGAAGGAATCCGGCGGCTCGCCGCCGAGCATCCGGGTCTTGAGCACGGCCCGGGCGTTGACGCCGGAGCCGCCGGTGACGGTGGCGTTGATCACCTTCACCTTGGGATTCTCGGCCTTGTAGATGTCGATCAGGGCCTGGAGGGCGGGGCCTTCGTCACCGGCCCACCAGGAGAAGATTTCCAGTTCGTTGGCCTTGGCGTCCGGCTTGGCCGCTTGCTCCTGGGTCGGCTCGGCCTGCTTGGCCGCCTCTTCCTTTTTCGGGGCCTCGCCGCACGCGACCAGCGCCAGCAGGGCCAGGATTGCCATCAGTATTCTTGCGTACCGGGAAAACATACTACCTCCTGTGTTTCAAAAATCATGCTCAAAACAATCAATTGCGTTTAAAAACAAAAGGTTCGTTGGTCAAAAAATCAAAGAATCGCATTGCTCGTCTCCGGGTCGAACAGGACCATGCGATCAAACTCGAACCCGATGGGCACGATCTCGCCCGGGTGGGCCACCACCCGCCCCTCGACCTCGGCGATGAGCCGGTTCTCGCCGTCGATGACGATCTCCAGGTGCGACTGGCCGCCCAGAATCTCCGAGACCACGACCTCGCCGCTGCACCACCACTCCCTGGGCAGCTTTTCGATGGAGTCACCCATCTTGATGGCGTCGGGCCGGATGCCCGCCAGCACCGGCGCGCCGTCGGCCAGGGATACCGCCCGGCCCTCGACAACAGGAAAAGCGGACTTGCCCACCTCGACGAGCCGCTTGCCGCCGCGCACCCGCAGCGCGCCCTTCAGGATGTTCATGGGCGGGTTGCCGATGAACTTGGCCACGAAGACGTTGGCCGGTTGCTCGAAAACCTCGATGGGCGTGCCCACCTGCTGGATGGCCCCGTCCTTCAGGATGACGATGCGGTCGGCCAGGGTCATGGCCTCGATCTGGTCGTGGGTGACATAGATGGTCGTGGTCCTGAGCCGCAGGTGCATCTTGCGCAGCTCCATGCGCATCTGGGTGCGCAGCTGGGCGTCGAGGTTCGAGAGCGGCTCGTCGAAGAGAAAGACGTCCGGGTCGCGGACGATGGCCCGGCCCATGGCCACGCGCTGGCGCTGGCCGCCGGAGAGTTCGGACGGCTTGCGGTCCAGATAGGGCGCGAGTTCCAGGATGCGGGCGGCCTCGGCCACGCGGCCGGCGACCTCGTCCTTGCCCTGGCCGCGCATCCTGAGCGAAAAGCCCATGTTCTCGCGCACGCTCATGTGCGGATACAAGGCGTAATTCTGGAAGACCATGGCCACGTTGCGGTCCTTGGGCGATACCTGGTTGACCACCCGGCCGCCGATGAGGATGTCGCCCTCGGTGACGCCTTCCAGCCCGGCGACCATGCGCAGGACCGTGGACTTGCCGCAGCCCGAAGGCCCGACGAGGACGATGAACTCCTCGTTTTCGATCCTGAGGTCGATGCCGGGCACCACCTCCACCTTGCCGAATCGCTTGACGACCCGCCTCAATTCCACATCGGCCATGCTCTCACCCTGTCTGTCGTTTGCCGGTTCACTGCGCGGTGAAGCGGTACTCTGTCGTCTGTTGATACGCCGCGCTCGCGTCGATGACCACGGACGGGAATCCGGGATGGTTGACCGCGTCCACGTACCCGCTCGGCTCCACGCAGAACCCGGCGTGGCGGCCGTAGCGGACGCCGTCGCGGCCGGTCTCGTCCAGCGAATTGGCCGTGTAGAACTGGAAGCCGGGCTGGGTGGTCAGCACCGTCAGCGTCCGGCCCGAGGCCGGGTCATGGACCTCGGCCGCCTCGCGCAGCGCGCCGTGCCTGCCGTCCAGGACAAAATAGTGGTCGTAGCCCCCGGCGGCGGCCAGCACCGGCGATGGGTCGCCGATGCGCGCGCCGACGGCCGTGGTCCGGGAAAAATCGAGCGGAGTCCCGACCACGGGCGCGATCTCGCCGGTGGGAATCAGGTCGGCGTCCGCGACCAGATACCGCGAGGCCGCAAACCGCGCCGTGTGCCCGAGCACGTCGCCGCGCCCCGCCCCGGCCAGGTCGAAATAGGGATGCGCAGTCAGGGAGACCGGGGTGGGCAGGTCCCTGCTCTCGGCCCGGTACCCGATACGCAGGCCGGTCCCGGTCAGGACGTAGGTGACGGTGACGCGCAGGTTGCCGGGGTATCCCTGGTCGCCGTGGCCGCTGAACAGGGTCAGGGCCAGGGCCGGGCCTTCGTCGTCGGCCACGGGTGTGGCCGCCCACATCCGGCGGTGGAAGCCGTGCGGGCCGCCGTGGAGCTGGTGGCCGCGCCAGTTGGGCGCGAGCTCCCAGGTGCAGCCGTCCAGCTCGAACCGGGCGCGGGCCACGCGGTTGGCCACCCGGCCGATGGTCGCGCCCAGGCAGGCCTGGCCCGCCATATACCCCGCCGGGGAATCGTAGCCCAGGACCACCTCGCCGGGGACGCCGCCCCTGTCGGGCACGCGCAACGAAACCAGGGTCGCGCCGTAGTCCGTGACCTGCGCGCGCAGCCCGCCGTCGCGCGAAAGCGTGAACAGGCCGACGGGGTCGCCGTCCGGCGTCTTGCCCCATTCCAGGTACGTCAGGTCCATCAGGCGCTCCTCCTTGCGGAAGACCCCCGGACCCGCAGTTCCGTGGCGAGTACGACGGTCTCCGGAACCACCGTAGCATCCTCCGCGTCGAATTGCTGCATCAAAAGCCGGGCGGCCGTGCGGCCCATGGCGAAGGCGGGCTGGTAGACCGTGGTCAGGCCGGGATCGACGAGCGCCGCCGCCGGGGTGTCGGAGAATCCGACCAGGGCGATGTCGTCCGGGATGCGCACGCCCGCGCGCTTGAATTCGGCGTAGAGCCCCACGGCCACGGGATCGTTGATGGCCAGGATGGCGTCGGGCCGCTCGGCCATGGCCAGGTAGCGGGCCGCGCCGCGCCGACCGTCGTCCTCGCCGTAGCCGCCGTGCAGGTGAAACCGTTCCTCGTAGGGCAGGCCGTGGTCGCGCAGGGCGGCGCGGTAGCCCTCGAACCGCTGACGGTTGAGCGCGATGCCGTCCAGCCCGGCCATGTGGCCGATGCGCCGGAACCCGGCCTCGGCCAGGTGGGCCGTGGCCGCGTAGGCGGCCTGAAAGTCGTCCACCACCACCTTGCTCGTCTTGAGTTCCTCGACCACGCGGTCGAACTGGACCAGGGGCACGCCCTGGCGCATGGCCCCGGCCAGATGCTCGTGGCTGGTGGTCTGCGACGAGATGGCGATGAGCAGCCCGGCCACTCGGTTGGCGACCAGGGCCTGGGTGTTGATGATCTCGCGCGCCAGGGTCTCGCCCGACTGGCAGACCATGATCGTGTAGCCGTTCTCGTAGGCCACTTCCTCGATGCCGCTGATGGCCGTGGAGAAAAAGTCGTGGCCGATCTCGGGCACGATGACGCCGATGGTGTTGGAGCGGCGCTTCTGAAGCGACTGGGCGATCTGGTTGGGGTGGTAGTGGTGCAGCCGCGCGGCCTCGGCCACCCGCTTCTTGGTGTCGGCGCTGATGTCCGGGTGGCCGCGCAGGGCGCGCGAAACCGTGGACGCGGAGATGCCCAGCTCGCGGGCCAGGTCCTTGATGGTGAACTGGGCCATCACGCCCCCTCCCCGGACCGGGGCAGGACCACGGCGCGGCCAGGCCGCCGCACCCGCAGCGGCAGCACCGCTCCGGGGCCGAAAACGCCCGCCATGAACGTCCGGTAATCCTCGAACCGGTCCACGGGCACATAGGCCTGGATGGTCCCGGCGAACCCGCCGCCCTGGATGCGCCAGGCCCCCTCGCCGCCCAGGAACCGCTCGGTCAGGGCCAGGGCCAGGGGGATGGGCTGGGCCAGCGGCGCGGACGGGCTGAAGCAGTTTTGCAGCAGCCGCCAGGAAGAATCGCCCGAGGCCCGGACCAGGTCCAGGTAGCCCGCCATGTCGGCCCGGCGCAGGGCTGCGGCCATGGCCTCGGCGCGGTCGGACTCCTCGATGAAGTGGATCAGCCGCAGCACGGCCCGGTCGCCCGCCCGGCGGCGCAACTCGGGCGCACCGGCCAGCACGTCGGCCATGGTCAGGCCGCGCGCGGTCTCGCACCCCAGCACCCGGGCCGCCCGGCCCATCTCCTCGGGGATGGCCGCGTAGTCCGGG
>JAZHDH010000089.1:0-5290 GCA_036584335.1 Pseudodesulfovibrio sp.
CACTCGAACCTTTCTCAGCAACCTGCCAGAGTGGGCTTTGTCAATACTCTGAGGCGCTTCCCGTTCGGGGAGCGCCTTCTTCATTGATCGGTAGAGCTGGTCAGGTCTCCAGGGTGTGCTCGATCTTGTTGGCCTTGAGCGCCTTCTTGGCCGTCTCCAGGTTGACGTAGCCAAGAGTCAGGCAGGTGCCAAGGAAGTCCATGTTCAGGGTCTTCATCTTGACCAGGACCTTTTCGTTTTGTTCCATGGTGATGGCGCCCGTCTTCACCAGGTAGCGGCTGACCTTGTCGTCGGGGCTGTTCTTGGATTCGGCGAGGTTCAGTTCCTTGGAGGAAAGGGTCTTTATGCCATCCTGATTGTTGCGCAGCGTGGTCAGCTGGTGCTCTCTCTCCTCCAGCGTCTTGGCCAGATCCTGCTTCTGGCCGCGCAGGTATTCGTATTTGCTTTTCACTTTCTGACGCTGTTCCTCGAGAGCATTGACCCGGTACGTCCGGTTCATGGAGATGGAACGGAACAGGAAGATCAGTCCGAATGCGGCGAGCAGGATTATTAGAAGGAGGATGAACATGATGCGTTTACTGGAGCGTTGCGATTTCTTCTTCGATTTCTTCGATCTTGACCTTGAGATCGATGATCTCTTTCTCCAGGATCTCGATTCTTGGATCGAGCTTCCGGATGACGCCATCGACTTCGCCGCGCTTTCTGCGGACCTGGTCCGAGCAGTTGTGCTGATGTATCATGAGTATGACCACGAAAAGGAAGGCGGAGAGAGCCAGGATGAGGTAGATGGTGCTGTTTTCCATAGTCCGGGTCGCGACATCTTGCTATACGGTGATACAGGCAAAATACGACATTGATATCCTAAAGCTTACGCAGGAAATAGAAGATATGCAATAGGATGATACTCACCCCATGATCAACACTGCGGGTTGCCCGCCCCATGAGCGCAGGAAGTCGGCCTTGCGTTCCCGTCGCATGCGTTTGACGCGCAATTCCAGCCGGAGGGCTTCGCCTTTGGATTCCACGGGGGCCGAGGCTTCCAGGCGGACCGGGGTCCTGGAGCGGGTGTACTTGGAGGCCACGCCCGCATTGTGCTGCGCCAGCCTTCGGTCGAGGTTGTTGGTGATGCCGCAATAGAAGGTGCCGTCGGCGCAACGCAGCAGGTAGACGTGCCAGGTGGACATGCCGCCAACCATACCCGCGGCCCCGGCCGTCGTCAAAGTGCGGCCTTGCATATTGCGCGGGCTCATTATATCCCTGCGGTGCATTCTTGAAGGAGTCCCATCAATTCATGTCCAGAATCACCGTACAGAACCTGAGCAAGTCCTACGGCGGCGAAACGCTGTTTGCCGAAGTATCCCTGGAGGTCGTCCCCGGCATGCGCCTGGCCCTGACCGGCCCCAATGGCTGCGGCAAGAGCACCATGCTCAAGGTCCTGGCGGGTGAGATCGAGCCCGACGAGGGCCGGATAACCCTGACCAGGGGGGCGCAGGTGGGCTACGTGGCCCAGGAGATGACCGACGAGATCCTGCGCCGACAGCTTCTTGGCTGGGTCCTTTCCGCGCTGCCGTCCTGGAACGATTTCTGGGCGGATTGGGAGCGGGCCGTGGCCGAAGGCGACCAGGCGCGCATCGAAAAGCTCTCTCACCGCCAGGCCAAATTCGAGTCCCTCTACGGCTACAATCCGGACCACAAGGCGCGGACCATTCTTTCCGGCCTCGGCTTTTCCGAAGACGACCTGCACAAGACCTTGGGCGAACTCTCCGGCGGTTGGCGGGAGCGGGCAAAGCTCGGCCGCGTGCTCCTGCAGGGCGCGGACATCCTGCTCCTGGACGAACCGACCAACCATCTCGACCTGGAAGCCGTGGAGTGGCTGGAGGAGTACCTGCTGAATTTTCGGGGCACGCTCGCCTTCGTGGCCCACGACCGCGTCTTCCTCAATCGCGTGGGCACCCATGTCCTTTTCCTCGGCAGCGGCAGGCCGGTACTGCGGCGCGGGACCTGGGATGAATTTTTGGTCTGGGACGCCGAAAACATCGAGCAGCGTCGACGGGAAGCGGCCAAACTTTCGGCCAGAATCGATAACGAATACAAATATATCGACAAGTTCCGCGTCAAGGCGCGCAAGGCAGCCCAGGCCCAGTCCAAGCTGAAGAAGGTGGAGAAGCTCGAACAGGAGCTGAACCAGATCAAGGAGGTCCAGGCCGGATCGCATCGCGGGCGCAGCCTGAACTTCCGTCTGCCCGAGCCTCGGCGGGGCGACAAGGTGGCCGTGGCCGGGGTGGAGCTGGAGTTTGCCTATTCCGGAGGTTCCCCGGTCTGGCCCCGGCTCGATTTCCAGCTCTACCGGGGCCGCAAGGTGGCCCTGGCCGCGCCCAACGGCAAGGGCAAGTCCACGCTGCTCAAGCTGATCATGGGCCAGCTCAAGCCGACCCATGGTCATGTTCACATCGGTCCGAATACCCAGGTCGGCTATTTCAGCCAGCACCAGCAGGAGATATTGAATCTGGACAACACGGTTCTCGGGGAAATACGCCGCCTGTCGGACCCGCACCTGACCGAGGAGCAGGTCATGGGCGTACTCGGGTTGTTCCTGTTGGGTGAGCCGTTTTTCGAGCGCAAGGTCCGCGCCCTTTCCGGCGGCGAGAAGAGCCGGTTGCTTCTGGCCACGTTGTTTTTGGCCCGCGCCAACCTGCTCATCCTCGACGAACCGACCAACCACCTGGATATCGAGACGCGCGAAGGGCTGGTCCGCGCCCTGCAGGATTATGAGGGCACGTTGTTTTTCGTGGCCCACGACCGTTATCTGCTGAACAACGTGGCCGAGGAGGTCTGGGCTCTGGACGAGAAGGGCATCGACCAGCACCTGTGCGGGTTCGAGGAGTTCCACGAAAAGCAGAAGCGGGCGGCGCTTGCCGAGAGTCGTCCGCCGGTGGAAGAGGCGGAGGACTCCGCCGAGAGGCGTCGCCAGTCCAAGGAGGAGAAACGCCGCCAGGCCGAGGAGCGCAACCGTCTCTACCGCGAATTGAGGCCGCTCAAGAAAGAATATGACAAGCTGGAGGCGGAGCTGGAAAAGGTCCTGGACGAGCAGTCGGCCATGGAGACGAAGATGAACGATCCCGCCACCTACGAAAAGCCCGAGGAGGCTCTGAAGCTCAACGCCGCCTATCGCGATATCAGCGAATGGGCCGAGAACCTGATGCACCGCATGGCTGAAATCGAGGAGCGGATGGAGATTATCACCGCCCAGGCCGGGGAGGAGGAGTGAGTCCGGTCCTTGACGTCGTGGCCGGGATCATCTGGCGAGACGGCCGCTATCTGGCGGTGGAGCGGCCTGAGGGCGCGTCCATGGCCGGGTGGTGGGAGTTCCCCGGCGGCAAGATCGAACCGGGCGAGACGCGCGAGGCCGCCCTGGTGCGCGAGCTGCGCGAAGAGTTGGCCATCACGCCGTTGGAGTTCGTATTCTGGCGCGAGCTCACGCATGCCTACGAGACCGTGACCGTCCGGTTGCATTTTTTTCATATCCATCACTATTCCGGCGAGTTGCGGGCGCTCGAAAATCAGCGCTGGGTCTGGGTGGATCCCACGTCGCCCTCGACCCTTGGCTTCCTCCCGGCCGACGAGCCCGTGGTCCGGGCGCTTCACGCATAGGCTTTTCAACGGATTCCGGCTCCATCCCGCCATTTCTTCGTTGAAGATCCGGCGAAAGAAGCGTATGAATACCGACTTAACCGCCCCCGGGTCTGTTCGGCGGGGCGATCATTTTTTCAGGAGCAAGGTCTTGCACGTTTGTGATTTGATTGAAGGAAAGTCGCCGTTCCTGTCGCTGGAGTTTTTTCCGCCCAAGGAACGGGACGCCTGGCCCGGATTTTTCGGCGTGGTGGAGAAGTTGAAGGCGCTCGATCCGCTGTTCGCTTCAGTGACCTACGGCGCGGGCGGAGGCACTCAGGACAACACCCTGGAGATCGCCAGGCGGCTCAAGCGGGATTACGGCCTGGAGCCGCTCACTCATCTGACGAGCGTGGGCGCTTCCGCCGAAAAATTGGACGGATTCCTGCGCGCCCTGCGCGACGCGAAGATCGAGAACGTGCTGGCGCTGCGTGGCGATCCGCCGCAGGGCAAGGGCGATTTCAGCTTCGACACCCAGGAGTTCCGGCACGCCACCGATGTCATTGAGTTCATCGGCAAACGGTTCCCCGAGATGTGCGTGGGCGGGGCGGCCTATCCCGAGCCCCATCCCGAATCCACGTCCATCCGGTCCGACATCGAGATGGTCCGTCTCAAGGTGGAGAAGGGCGCCAGGTTTCTGGTGACGCAACTCTTTTTCGACAATCGCCTGTACTTCGACTACGTGGCCCGGCTGAAGGCCATGGGGGCCGACGTGCCGGTCATTCCCGGGGTCCTGCCCATTTTGAGCCTCAAGTCCGCCAAGTTCATCCTGGGCTTGTGCGGCGCGGCCATTCCCGGGAAGTACCTGAGCGCCCTGGAAAAGGCGCACGCGGAGGGTGGAGACGAAGCCGTGTATGAACTCGGCATCGCCTATACTACCAAACAGGCCAGGGAACTCATTGTGGGCGGCGCACCGGGCGTGCATCTGTATACGCTCAATCGCGCCGAGGCGTGTTTGGAAATCGGTAATAATTTGAACATATAGTTCTTTTGGGGGACACAATGAGCAAGAATCCCGTGGTGGCCGTCTGCGGCGCAACCGGCGCTGTCGGCCGTGAGATGTTGAAGGTGCTGGAGCAGCGGAATTTCCCCTGCGACACGGTCATTCCCATGGCCTCGGCCCGGAGCGTGGGCAAGACCGTTCCCTTCCGGGACGGGGAACTGTCGGTCATCGAACTGACCGATGACGCCTTCCGGGGCGTGGATTTGGCCCTGTTTTCGGCGGGCGGTTCCACCTCCGAGCGGTTTGCTCCCTCGGCGGCCAAGGCCGGCTGCGTGGTCGTGGACAACTCCTCGGCTTGGCGCATGAACGACGAGTGTCCGCTGGTGGTGCCCGAGGTCAACCCGCACGATCTGGACTGGCACAAGGGCATCATCGCCAACCCCAACTGTTCCACCATCCAGATGATGGTCGCGCTCAAGCCCATCCATGACGAGGCCCGGATCAAGCGCGTGGTCGTCTCCACCTACCAGGCCGTTTCCGGCACCGGCCAGAAGGCCATCGAGGAGCTGGAGAACCAGGTCCGCCGCCTGATGTCCGGCCAGCCCGTGGTGGCGGACGTCTATCCGCACCAGATCGGCTTCAACTGCCTGCCGCAGATCGACGTCTTCCTGGACAACG
>JAZHDH010000090.1:0-5287 GCA_036584335.1 Pseudodesulfovibrio sp.
TGGATTTGATTCTTGGATGTATGCGGGCATACTTTCGAGGAGTCGCCATCCGTCTCCACGCGCGCGCATGGATTTGACTACCATCCTGGCGGGATTCGTTGTCGTCACGCCATCCGTCTCCACGTGCGCGCATGGATTTGACTTCCCCAAAAGTATGCTTGTGCCGGGTGAACCCTTTTTCAGGGGGCCGCCGGATGCGTCCCCGGCCCGCTATGGCATGCGCAGCAGGCTGTAGAAGCCGCACGAGTCGTGGCCGTGCATGGTGGGGAAGACGGTTTCCTTGAATTCGATGGTCTCGACGTCGGAAAAGAGGGTCTGCAGGTGGTTGACGTCGTGGTGGCGCAGGGCGCCGCCGTCGGATACGTCGAAGATGCCGTAGATGCCGTACTTTTCCTGGCCGAGCTTGTAGCGGTCGAGGTTGCGGCGGTCGCGGTTGAGCAGGAAGTCGTTGACGTAGAGCAGGCCGCCGGGGACGAGGACGCGTTTGATTTCGAGCAGGGTTTCGGTCTGGGCGCGGGTTTCGGGCATGCAGGTGAGCACGGCGATCAGGAGGGCGGCGTCGAAGCTGTTGTCGGCGAAGGGCAGTTTGCCGCCGGGGAAGGCGTGGAGGTCGAGGCCGGGGTGTTCGGCCTTGCCGCGCTCGATGAGGGTTTCGGAGAAGTCGATGCCGGTGAGGTTCCGGTATCCGGCGGCCCGGAGTTGGGCCAGGGTCCGGCCGTAGCCGCAGCCGAAGTCGAGGATGCGGGCGGCGGGGGGGACGTGGGCCGAGAAGAGGTCGAGCATGAACGGCGAGGTGAAGGTTTTGCTCGCGCCCTTTTCGGTCCAGTATCTTCGGTGGTGGTCGTCTGTTGGCATGGGGCAGTCCGGGTTAGAGGCCGAGTCGGGCGTAGTAGAGGTTGTTGCCGCGCTGGACGCGCATGATCACGGTGTTCTGCATCCGGTTGTGGAGGAAGGCGTTGAGCAGGTCCATGCGGTCCTCGATGCGTCGGTTGCCGATCTGATGGATGATGTCGCCGGGCCGCAGGCCGAGTTTGGCGGCCGGGGAGCCGGGCGATATCCTGGCCACGGTGGAGCCCCGGCCCGGGGAGTTGTCCAGGCCGAAGCCCCAGCGGACAAGGACCAGGTCCTGGGCCGTGGCCTGGTCGAGTACCTTGGGGACCAGGGTGAGGGAGAGGCGTTTGCCGTCGCGCAGCAGGACGAGGACCGCCCTTTCGTTGCGGGTGATGCCGAAGAGGCGGCTCATGTAGTCGTTCTTGTCGGCGATTTCCTGGCCGTTGAAGGCGAGGACGATGTCGCCGGGGCGCAGTCCGGCCTCCTGGGCGGGCGTGTTCGGCAGCACTTCGGCCACGAGCATGCCCCTCGGCGTCCTGAGTTTGAAGTAGTGGGCGGTGGGCTGGTCGATGTCCTGGCCGAAGAGGCCGAGCCAGATGGGCGCGACGTGGCCGGAATCGACCAGTTCGCTGACGACGAATTTGGCCTTGTTGATGGGAATGGCGAAGCCGATGCCTTCGGCCTCGGGGCGGATGGCGGTGTTGATGCCGATGAGCTCGCCATGGATGTTGAGCAGCGGGCCGCCGGAGTTGCCGGGGTTGATGGCGGCGTCGGTCTGGATGAAGTTGCCGAAGGAGCCCCGGTTGGTCTTCATGGGCCGGTTCAGTGCGGAGATGACGCCGGTGGTGACGGTGTTGGAGTAGCCGAAGGGGTTGCCGATGGCGATGGCGGTTTCGCCGATGTAGATGTCGTCGGAGTCGCCCATGGCCATCTGGGGCAGGGGCTCCTTGCCCGTGTCGCGCAGGCGGAGCACGGCCAGGTCGAAGTCCGGGTCCGAGCCCACGAGGTCGGCCAGGAATTCGCGGCCGTCCGTGAGGCGCACGGAGATGGCGGCCGAGCCGGTGATGACGTGGGCGTTGGTCAGGACCAGGGCCTTTTCGCCGTCGATGATGACGCCGGAGCCGAGGCTCTGGGCCTGGTACTGGCGCTGGCCGTAGAATTCCTTGAAGAACTGATTGAAGAAGGTGTCGCCGAAGGGGGACTGCGCGCCGGTCGTGACCCGCTTGTCCACGGTGATGTTGACCACCGAGGGCGAGACGGCCTCCACGGCGCGGACCACCGGGCTGCGGCGGTCGTCGTCCGGGGGGGCGGCCGGGGCGAGGGCGGCCGGGGCGATGATCAGGCCCAGGAGCAGAAGAATCGAAAGGGGTCGCTGCATGGGTCTAGCGTTGTCCTTGGGCCATGGCGCGGAGCCGGGCGATGCGGTCCTCCACGGGCGGGTGGGTGGAGAAGAGCGAGGCGGGGCCGCGTCCCCGGAACGGGCTGACGATGAACAGGTTCTCGGTGGCCGGGCTGCCTTGCAGGGGAATGTGGCGGGCGGCGGCGTCGAGCTTGCCCAGCGCCCCGGCCAGGGCCAGGGGATTGCCCGCCAGGTGCGCGCCGGTGGCGTCGGCCAGGTATTCGCGCGAGCGGGAAATGGCCATCTGGATCAGGGTGGCGGCCACGGGCGCGAGCAGGGCCATGGCCAGGGCGGCCAGGGGGTTGCCCCGCTCCCCGTCGCGCGACCCGATGCCGAAGAGGGCGGACCACTGGAGCATGTTGGCGATGAAGACGATGGTTCCGGCCAGGACCGCCGCCACGGTCTGGATCAGGATGTCGCGGTTGACGATGTGGCCGATCTCGTGGCCGAGCACGCCCCGGAGCTCCTCGGGGTCGAGGATGGCGACGATGCCGCGCGTGACCGCGACCACGGCGTTTTCCGGGTTGCGGCCGGTGGCGAAGGCGTTGGGCGCGTCCTGTGGGATGAGTACGATGCGCGGCTTGGGGATGCCCGCGCGTGCGGCCATTTCCTCGACCACGCGGTGGATGTGGGGGGCGTCGCCGGGCGAAAGCTCGCGGGCCTTGTACATCCGCAGCACCAGCTTGTCCGAGTACCAATAGCTGCCCACGTTCATGACCATGGCGAAGCCGAAGGCCAGGAGCAGCCCGGCGCGGCCGCCGAGGAAGCCGCCCAGGAGCATGAGCAGGCCGGTGAGCAGGCCCAGGAAAAGCACGGTTTTGATTTGACTGGTCATGGTCTGTCGTCCTCCGATGGAATAGATAGGATTTCGGCGGAGGTCGTCAAGACGGAAATGGTATTTGCGCGGGGCGGCGGGTCACTCCACGGGGATGGACCGGCGGCGCGGCGCGGCTTTTTTCAGGGTGATGGTCAGCAGCCCGTGCCTGAGGGTGGCGGCGACGTCCCCGGCGCGGACGGCACGGTCGAGGGTGAAGGCGCGGGCAAAGGGGCCGGTGGGCCGCTCGACCACATGGTGGCGGGTGCCGCCCGGCCGCTTCTCGTCAGGCGTGCGGCCGAAGAGGATAATCTGGTTCCCCTTGATTTCCAGGGTGATGTCGTCGAGCGTCAGCCCGGGCAGCTCGACCACGATGACGAAGCCGTCGTCGGATTCCAGCACGTCCGCCGTGGGCGTCCAGGCGGCGGAAGGCCCGCCGACGCGCCCGGCCGCATCCTCGAACCCGGCCCCCTCCATCCATGACACCCTGTTGAATTTTCCCATCGATCGCTCCGTAACAAGGCGGAAAAACCATTTATAATTTGCCCCACGCTCCGATTCCATATAACAATGCGGTTGATATCTCAACCGCACAAGCCACGGGGAGAACCATGAAAGCCTGCGACCTGAACGAGGTGCCCAGGGACACCACCATCCCGGTGGTGGGCGAGGCCAAGATCAGCAACCCCATCCGGTTCGGCCGGTTCGTCGAGGACGACGAGGCGGTGCTGGTGAACATATCGCGCCGCCGCGTGGAGAAGGGGAACCGGAAAAAGGAGCCCCGGCACGCGTTTTTCGAGGCCGCCGGCCCCAGGGAGAAGGTCTATTTCGATTCCAGCAAGACCAAGTGCGCGGTGGTCACCTGCGGCGGGCTCTGCCCGGGGCTCAACGACGTGATCCGGGCCATCGTCATGGCCGCGCACCACGAGTACAAGGTGCCGGCGGTGCTGGGCATTCAATACGGCCTGGCCGGATTCGCGCCCGATCAAGGGTACGACGTCGTCGAGCTGACCCCGGCCTTCGTCAGCCGCATCCACGAATTCGGGGGCACGGTGCTCGGCTCGTCGCGCGGGCCGCAGGAACCGGAGCTGATCGTGGACGCCCTGGAGCGGATGAACGTCTCGATCCTGTTCATGGTCGGCGGCGACGGGACCATGCGCGCCGCCAGCAAGGTGGTGGAGGAGATCGCCAGGCGCAGGCTGTCCATCTCGATCATCGGCCTGCCCAAGACCATCGACAACGACATCAATTTCGCGTCGCCCTCCTTCGGCTTCGACACCTCGGTGGAGACGGCGGCCATGGCCATCCGAAGCGCGCACGTGGAGGCCACGGGCGCGCCGTGGGGCATCGGCATGGTCAAGGTCATGGGGCGCGACGCCGGGTTCATCGCGGCCCAGTCCGCCCTCTCCTGCCAGGAGGTGAACTTCGTGCTCATCCCCGAGGCCCCCTTCGACCTGCACGGCGACGGCGGGTTCCTGGCCGCCCTGGACCGGCGGATGAAGAGCCGGGGCAACGCGGTGATCGTGGTCGCCGAAGGCGCGGGCCAGGACCTGCTGGCCGGGTCCGGGGCCACCGACGCCTCGGGCAACACGCGCCTCAGCGACATCGCCGCCCTGCTCAAGAGGGAGATCGTGGACCATTTCCAGGCCCAGGGCGTCGAGCCGACCCTCAAGTACATCGACCCGAGCTACATCATCCGTTCGGTCCCGGCCAACGCCAACGACCGCATCTATTGCTCGTTCCTGGGCCTCAACGCGGTGCACGCGGGCATGTCGGGCCGCACGGGCATGGTCGTGTCGCGCTGGAACGGGCGCTACGTGCATATCCCCATGGACCTGGTCACCCGGTCCAAGAAGCGGATCGACCCCTGCTCCAACTACTGGCGGGCCGTGCTCGAATCCACGGGCCAGCCCATGAGCATGAAAAACGACGGATAAGTCTGTTCATAATAATAATTATTCTTGAAATCTTGCAGGGACGAGCGTAGCTTGTCCGAAACACTGGCCGTTTCAAGGATTGAACACAGGTTATTCAAGTCATATCCACAAAGGGGGTTTGTATGGATGTGCTCATGCTTTCGCGGCTGCAATTCGCAGCGGCCACCATGTTCCACTTCATCTTCGTCCCGCTCACGCTCGGCCTTTCCGTCCTCATTGCCTGGATGGAAACGCGCTACGTGCAGACGGGGGACGAGACGTACCGGAAGATGGCCAAATTCTGGGGCAAGATCTTTCTGGTCAACT
>JAZHDH010000091.1:0-5282 GCA_036584335.1 Pseudodesulfovibrio sp.
ACGCCCTGCCCAAGGGCGACGTGCTGACCACGGCCAAGATCGCGGGCATCCAGGCGGCCAAGCGCACTGCCGACCTTATTCCCATGTGCCATCCGCTGCCCATCAGCTACGTGGACATCCGCTTCACCGTGCTCGACGAGTCGTCGTGCATCGAACTGGAGTGCGAGGTGCGGACCACCTACAAGACCGGAGTGGAGATGGAGGCCCTGGTGGGCGTGCAGATCGCCGCCGCCACCATCTACGACATGTGCAAGGCCGTTCAGAAGGACGTGGTCATCGACCGCTGCCGCCTGGTCTACAAATGCGGCGGCAAGAGCGGCGCTTTTCGGGCCGACTAGCCATCGGATTTGCCGACACGAAGAAGCCACCGTCCTTTCGGGCGGTGGCTTTTTTGTTTTTCATGAATCGGCGCTACCATACCGTGCGCATTTCGACCCCGGCGTTCTTCATGTACTGTTTGAGCTGGGGGATGGTGTACTCGCCGTAGTGGACGATGGAGGCGATGAGGGCGGCGGTCGCTCTTCCCTTGGTTACGGCGTCGACCATGTGCTGGGGAGTGCCCGCGCCGCCGGAGGCGATGACCGGGATGGTCACGGACTCGGCCACCAGCCGGGTCAGCTCCAGGTCGTAGCCGTCCTTGGTGCCGTCGGCGTCGATGGAGTTGAGGCAGATTTCGCCCGCGCCCAGCGCTTCGCAGGTTTTCGCCCACTCGAGGGCGTCCAGGCCCATGTACTTGCGGCCGCCGTGGATCACGATCTCGAATCCCGAGGGGATGTCGTCGGATTTTGCCACGCGCTTCACGTCCATGCCGAGTACGATGCACTGGGAGCCGAAGCGGGCGGCCCCTTCGCTGATGATGTCCGGATTCTTCACCGCGCCGGAGTTGACCGACACCTTTTCCGCACCGGCCATGAGCACGTCGCGCATGTCGCTGACGGTCTTGATGCCGCCGCCCACGGAGAAGGGGATGAAAATCTGCGAGGCGACCTTCTCGACCACATCGAGAAAGATGCCGCGCGCCTCATGGGAGGCGGTGATGTCGTAGAAGACGATCTCGTCCGCGCCTTCCTCGTAGTAGCGGCGGGCGGTCTCGACGGGATCGCCGATGTCCACGTTGCCCTCGAACTTGACGCCCTTGGTCAGCCGACCGTTGCGAACGTCGAGGCAGGGGATGACGCGTTTACTGAGCATCGGCCACCTCCAGACAGTATCCATAGAAATTCTTGAGCATCTTCAACCCCGGCCGCCCGCTTTTTTCGGGGTGGAACTGAACGGCCCACAAGCCTTCGCGCCCGTGCACCGAGCAGAAGTCGATGCCGTAGCGGGTGGTGGCGATGACGAAATCGTCCTTGGGGGCGGGGTAGTAGCTGTGCACGAAATAAAATTCCGCGTCGGATTCGATGCCCCTGAAGAGCTGGCACGGCTTCTTCAGGTTGACCTGGTTCCAGCCCATGTGCGGCACCCGGATGGGAATGTTCTCGTAGTCCACCCAGGAAGGGTTGAACAACCGGCATTCGCCGGGTATGATTTTGAGGGCCTTGGTGTCGTTCTCTTCGCTGTAGTCCAGGAGAATCTGACATCCGACGCAGATGCCGAGTACGGGTTTGTTGCGGGCGATCAGACCCTTGATCACGTCGTCCAGCCCTGCGGAATGGAGTTCGTCCATGGCCTGTCCGGCCGCGCCAACGCCGGGGAAGATGATGCCTGCGGCCTTGTCCAGCTTTTCCGGTGAATTGGTTATCTCGTTCGGGATCCCGAGGTGTTCCAGAGCGCGATGGACACTGGTCTGGTTTCCCGCCTTGTAGTCGAATATGGCGAGCATGCTTCCCTCCGCTCAACTATTGATTTCCTACAGCGACTAGTAAAATTCGGTGGGGAAAACAAGGGGTTTTTTGGAATTGGCGAATTTGTTTATCATGAGAATGAAATGACAATGATGTTGTTCTTCAACTACTGAATTGAAGCGACAGGAATGGCGCGCCGACCGCCCTGCCGGGCTGTGCCGGATTTGGCGCGGCCCTTGATGGAAAATGGGAAACATCGGAGGCGGCAGGGTGTACGAACTGACGCCGTTGACGCTGTGGATGCGGGCGGTGGCCCCGGTGATGGTGCTGTCTTTCTGCAACGTGGAAATGCCCCCTGCGGTCACCCGGCGCATGGCGCGCGAGGCGCGATTTGCCGGGCCGAACGGCAAGGGGAGGCTGGTTCGCTTCTGGCGGCCTAGCGGGCGTATACCTTGAGGATGAGGTCGCCGGTCAGGGGGCCGAGCTTGCGTCCCAGTCCCTTGAGGCGAATGGGGCGGCCGACCACGAAATCCCTGGGCAAGGTTACTTCCACGGTTTTTGGGCCGTTGCTGAAAGACTGCTCCACGGTGATGCGTATCTTGCGGCCGGGCATGAGCAGGCTGGCCGGGAAATAGATCGTCTGCTCGTGGTCCATCTGGCCCTTGAACCAGGACTTGATGGTGCCGGTCAGCCCCCTGCCGAAGCTGAGATTGAGGGTGCGGTCGCCCCAGTGCAGCTTGAGCTTGCGTTGTTTGACCTCCAGCGGTCCCCTGTATCCTGGCTGCTCCTTGCGGATCTGGCTGTAGATGTCCTCGAAGACCTTGCGGGCGAAGGGATCGTTGAGGATGTCCTTCAGGACTTCCTCTTCCTGGTAATACATGCCCTGGTGCCGGGTGCGGGCCGATTCCCGATGCGTGAACGGGCGTTTGCCGTTTTTTTGCTGCTGGCGGGCATAGGCGTCCGCGCCATCTTTCCGGCTTGTCGTGGGCCTTTGATCCCGCTCGGCGGTTCCGTGGCCCGCTGCGGACGAGCCGTTGCCTTTGAGCAGGTCCTTGGCCGTGACGTAGGCCTCGTTGATTTCACGAAATTTCGTGGCGGCCGAGGGATCGGCGTTGAGATCGGGGTGGAATTTGAAGGCGAGCTGGCGGAACGCGGTCTTGACCTGATCGGCCCCCGCGCCCGTGGGCAGGTTGAGTATGCGCAGACATTCCTGGAGCGTCATGGGGTTCCTTGATCCCTGCCGCCGTCGGCCGTCAGTCGTCGGCGATCAGCGCGTTGGGCGATGTGTCGGGATCATAGCGTAAAAGGCCTTCCTCGCGCAAATATCGCCTGCCCTGGCGCACGAATTCGGCGTGGCCCACTTCGGGGTTCACCCCGGGGCAGTACTCCTGGATCATCTTCCAACTGGTCTCATCCACCAGGTTGCCCCGGAAGAAGGGCCAGGCGCGGCAGATGTCCGGCCTGCCCGGGTGTACGCCGCAGCCATCGGAATAGAACACGCAGTAGCCGTCGTCGCCGCAGGTCAGGTGCAGCTTGCCGCCTTTTTCGCAGGTGTACTTCGCCACCAGTTCGGCCACGGCGATGCCCAGGTAGGCGGCCAGCCTTTCCTGGTCCTTGGCCGTCATGACGATGCCACCCTCGCCCTGGCAGCAGTGGCCGCACATCTTGCAACCGAAGGCGGGCGCGGTCATCGGCCCACCCCCAGGCGGCGCAGTTCGAGCATGATGCACAGGTCCTCGATCACGGTCACGCCCCGGGGGGCGAGCAACTCACGGGCCTCCGGACTGGAGATGCCGGACTGCATCCAGAAGCAGCGGGGCAGGGCGTCCATGGCCAGCACCTCGTCGGCGTGCGCGGGACAGAACTGCGGATTGCGGAAAACGTCCACCAAGTCCACGGGGACCGGGATGTCGGTGACGCTCTTGTAGGTCGTGAGGCCCCAGACATCCGTGCGCACGGGGTGCACGGGGATGACGTCGAAGCCCATGGAGATCAAGGCCCGGCCGATGCCGTCCACCGGGCGGCCCGGTTTGTCCACAGCGCCGATGACCGCAATGGTCTTGACCTCGCCGAGCAGGGCGGCTAGCTCTTTATCATCATACAGCATGGAAGCGTTCCTTTCTCGTTGAAGAACGTCCTTTTACAGCAATCCATCCCCCTTGCCTAGTCGTAAGACGTCATGGAGTACCCGATGTTTGAACCGAACCAGCCTGTTCCCTCCGCCGAATTGAAGCGCCGTCAGGATGCGGTGCGCACCCATTTGCAGACCGTTGCCCCGGAGGCGGGCGGCATTCTGGTTTTCTCCCGGTTGAACATCTACTACCTGACCGGCACGTTCGGCCAGGGCGTACTCTGGCTGCCCATGGTCGGCGAACCGGTGCTGATGATCCGCAAGGGCGTGAATCGCGCCCGGCTCGAGGCGGGGGTGAAGCACATCGTCGCCTTCAAGTCCTATGCCGAACTCGCGCCGCTGTGCGCGGACGCCGGATCGCCGTTGACGCCGACCCTGGCCGTGGTCATGACCGGACTCAACTGGCAGCTCGGGACCCTGCTGGCGGCGAAACTCAAGGCGTACACCCTGGTGCCGGGCGACCACGCCGTGACCCTGGCCCGGATGGTCAAATCCGGGTTCGAGCTTGAGATCATGCGCCGCTGCGGAGCCAGGCACCACAAGTGCCTGCACGACGTGCTGCCGACCATGATCCATCCCGGCATGACCGAGCGGGAGATCGCCCACAAGGCATGGGAGTGCTTTTTCGCCGAGGGGCACATGGGCATCCTGCGCATGCAGGCCCACGGCGAGGAGTGCTTCCTCGGCCATGTCTCGGCGGGTGATTCCGGCAACTATCCGAGCGGATTCAACGGGCCTCTCGGTCTGCGCGGCGAGCATCCGGCTTCGGCGCTGATGGGCAGCGCGCACAAGGTCTGGGAACCCGGCGAACCGCTGATGCTCGACATCGGGTTTCAGCTCGAAGGGTACCACACCGACAAGACCCAGGCCTATTTCGCCGGGCCTGACTCGGCCATCCCGGACGAGCTGCGCCGGGCGCACGACTTCTGCATCGAGATGCAGGAATGGGTCTGCGCCCACGCGGTGCCGGGAGCGACTCCGGCCGAGTTGTATGCCCACTGCCTGGACCAGGCCGGGCGGCGCGGTTTCGGGGAGGGATTCATGGGGTTGGACGAGAACCAGGTCCCGTTCATCGGCCACGGCATCGGCTTGACCATCGACGAATTTCCGCCCCTGGCGGCGGGTTTCGACCAACCGCTGGTGGAGGGCATGGTCATCGCCGTGGAGCCCAAGCAGGGCGTGCGCGGGGTAGCCATGGTCGGCGTGGAGAACACCTTCGAGATCACCAGGGACGGCGCACGATGCCTATCGGGCGACTCCTATGAGATGATTCCCGTGGAATAGGAAAAGGCTCCCGAAAGGGAGCCTCAGATTGCTGACAAAGGCCCGATTGCGTCGTTGCTTCAAAAAAGGCAAACCCTCGCGTA